>NZ_JBHFNQ010000204.1:0-91227 GCF_041929345.1 Floridaenema aerugineum BLCC-F46 | reverse complement strand
TGTTGCGCTTCAGCGCCTTCTTTAGCGCTGAAGCGCAACAACGTACCTATTGTAATTGTTCAGGATCGATGCCCATTTCCCGCAGTTTAGCGAGTAAGGATTGGGTTCTTTCCCTCTCCTGCGCTAACAAAGCTTGTGCTTCTTCCGCCCGTTGGCGTTCCGCTTCTGCCCGTTGACTTTCAGCTTCTGCGCGTTGGCGTTCGGCTTCCCGCTGTTCTTCTGACCATAGTAAGAGATTTCCTTGGGCATCCCACCACCTTAACCAAAATCCGGTTCTGCCTTCGTGAGTGCCCTCCCAAACTCCCAAAAATAAGTCTAATCCGGGAATTAAATAACGCCCAGATTCATCGGCTTCTTGGGGTTTATAATGTCCCGACTCTAAACCATAAACCTCAATGCGTCCGGTGTTTGGGCGAAAAATTACATAGCGCGGAACTTGGATGACTCGTTCGTAAAAGAACCATTTGCCAATGTTTTCGGTAGATTCTACAGAGTATTCTTCGCCGTAGGTAGCTGAAAGAAACTCCATTACTACCTGGGGAATAGTTCCTTCTGTGTGCGGTGTGTAACTGCGACGGGCTGTGTTTTTGCGCCAAGGTTGCACAGGGCGCACATACATCCAGTCTGGTGCTTTACAAATAATTTTTGCATCAATTGCCGCACATAAGGCAAAATTAGAAACTATTAGTGCATCTTGGCAAAGTTCCGGGAATGAGGTTAATGGCTGACGCAATGCTGCTGCCAGTAATGGCTGGTCGGTGTTTTCCACTGGGTCATCAGGTAAAATAAAGTCTTCTGGTAATAAAGGCCAAGTAATTGCCAGTTGTGGTGCTGGTGTTTGAATGGCGGTAGTCATGTGCTCACCTTGCGATCGCCTCTTGTTGAATTTTAATTGATGAATCTAGTCAAATGTTGTGCGAACATTAATGTGTTGAGTAAAGTTATGAGCAAGTTGCTATGGTGTTACCATTTCCCACAATAATCAAATCATTTTGGCTGCGTTTGTTGACGGCAATTTTAACGTTGATTTTGGCTTTTCTTTGGGTAATGTTAAGCGCAACGCCTGTGGCTGTAGCCCAAGAAAAAACTGTTAATTACACTAAGACTAATTTACAAAATCGCGATTTTTCTAATACAGATTTAGAGGGCGCGGTGTTTGCAGCAGCGGAAATGAAGGGCATTAATTTCCAAAATTCTAACCTGAATTTGGCAATTATGACTCAGGGAATTATGCTGGAAGCTAATTTAGAAGGTGCTAGTTTGGCTGGGGCTTTAGTTGATAGCGTGGTCTTTAATAAAGCGAATTTAAAAAACGCTATTTTCACGGCGGCTATCATGGTTGATACTAGTTTTAAGGATGCAGATATTACTGGCGCTGACTTCACAGATGCGATTATCGATCGCTATGAAGTAAAACTTCTTTGTCAACGCGCCGAAGGTGTCAACCCAGTAACTAAAGTTTCTACAAAAGAGAGTTTAGATTGTGACTATTTTAGCAGACATTAGTTGCTGCATTGCTTCCCAGTTGAGGACATCTTCTAATAAACTTTGATAGCCCAAAATATTGGGGTGAAGTCCATCTTCAGTCAGGCGCGATCGCATCCATTGGGAACCACGTCCCATCCAAAGATCAAAAATGTCTAAATAGGGAATCTCTCGCGCCTGACAAGCTTGTTTAGTTGCTTCTTTGTAACGATATTGGTCAGCCAAGTTATAGTAAAAACAATCTAAAAATGGCATCTTCTCTTCATTAACTGGCACCATCCCCACAAATAACACCGGACATAACTGTTGGGCGCGAGCGAGCAAAGCATCAATTTCACGTTCAAAATTGGCAAAATCTGTGTAATTTCTGCCATTTGCTCTAGCTAATCTCGCCGAATCATTGACTCCCACAGAAAGAATGATTAAATCTGGAACGCGATTTCGCAGTTCTCCTCGATTACGAAACTCATCTTCTAAACGTTGGCTAACTTGCTGTGTGCGATCGCCCCGCACCCCCAAATTATACAAAACATGACCCGGATTCGGCGGCATCATCCACTGCCGTCTGAGTCGTTCTACCCATCCCCCACCCTCATGATCGCCGAATCCATAAACTAAACTATCCCCAAGCGCTACCACCTTCAGGGAATTGTTATTCACTAAGCGTAAACGAAAGGAAGTACTATCTGCTAATGCTGCCATGTATCACAGAGTATAAATACTGAACTATTATAAAATCTTGACACAACGACAAGAAAATACACAATATCTCACATTAGAGAAGAGTGTGGGGACTAGGGACTGGGGATTGGCAAAGTTTTAAGTTTTCAACTTTCCTTCCCCTCTGCCCCCCTGCCCCTCTGCCCCTCTGCCCCCCTGCCCCCCTGCCCCTCTGCTACACTGGGAAATGACCTCTAAATAAAGGTTTTATGTACAAGCGATCCAAATTTGAGACTAGCCAAACCCAAGTGATGTATCGGGCGGAAGATTTAATTAGAGCAGCTTCCAACCGTTATCGGATTACTGTACAAGTGGCGAATCGCGCCAAACGTCGCCGCTATGAAGACTTTGAAAATATTGATGATCCAATGATGAAACCTGTAATTCGGGCAATCATTGAAATGTCTGATGAGTTAACTCAACCAGAAATTATCGGCGAATAGAGTTATTAGTCATTGGTCATTTGTCCTTTGTTAGTCAACAATAACAAATGACCAAGAACCAATGGCCAAGAACCAATGACCAAGAAAGCGAGATTTGCACTTGTAGCTTTAACAATTTTGGGTTTAACGGTTTTGCGATCGCTGCACATACCATCAAACAACCTAAATTTATTTACTCTCCAACCTGCACAAGCGCAAAATGCACCGAGTCAGAATCCCCAAAGATTTATAGTAGAAGATGTTTGGCAGAGAGTTTATGAACTTTTGCCCGATTTCCCCAAAGAAAATCAATATATCAGCAAGGAAACGGGAAAACAGGCGACAAGCAATACTCTAGTCGGTCGGTTGATTCGATATCATTTATTTGTTAAAGGTCGTCCACCGATTTACCGCTTGGATTGGAAATTGACGATCGCAGATTATTTAGGTGTAAATGAGGTAATGTTTGAAGGTGTGTATCCGGGTGGAGATACTTTACGACAAAATCCGATGGATAGCGATCGCGCCGTGATTACTCGCCTAACTCGTTCCCAAAGAGATGCTTTAGTCAACATCCTCGTTAGCATCTTTAACCCTAACGCCACCGCAGAATCTCAACCTACGCCAACACCAACTCCCACTCCAACTCCCACCCCAACACCAACTCCCAACCCTGGTAGATCTCTTCCTTCCTTACCCCAACCAGGAGACGCACAGCAACTTAAACTTGAAAAATGACCAATGACAAATAACCAATGACAAATGACAAATTGATTAAAAGTGGTGTCGGTTGGCGAATAGGTTGGAACCCGAAAGCTGAAAAATTTCAGGGTTTGGTGGGTGGAGATGATTGGGCGATCGAACTCACAGAAGCAGAGTTAAACGACTTTTGCCGCTTGTTGACGCAATTAGCAGCCACAATGGAACAAATGGCGAGTGAATTAATGGATGAGGAAAGAATTGCCACCGAAGCCGAAACTGACTTAATTTGGCTGGAAGTGGAAGGTTATCCTCACTCTTACAGTTTGCATTTAATGGTAAATTGCGATCGGCGTTGCGAAGGCAGTTGGTCAGCACAAGCAGTTCCCCACTTATTGCAAGCAATTCAAATTTTCCAAGTTTTTTAGTTGCAAATTCTTTTGTTCGTGCTATACTAGATAAGCAAAATGAAATCGGGGCGTAGCGCAGCTTGGTAGCGCACCACTTTGGGGTAGTGGGGGTCGCACGTTCAAATCGTGTCGCTCCGATATTAAAGAAATAGCCAGAAACCTTACTGGTTAAAGATATAGAAGGATTTACTCTGGAGAGCGATCGGTTTTCTGGGGTGAATTTTTTTGTTTGCATATTGACTATTGACTATCTTAAATTGCGTTTTGGCTATCAGGTGGCTATCATAATACAAAATACTACTAAATATAATTTTTAATTAAAAGCGAATACCTAGTAATCCTCCTTCATCAGTATCATCGGTCAGTCTTAGCCTTACAAAGGAATCAAAATTCTTTTCAAAATCCTGTGAGAACTCGGAACGGGGAATCATATCTGAGTTGAAAGTACAAATATATTGAAACCCGCAGTTGCTTGATACGCGATCAGCTAACTCAAGAGCAAGTGCTACTTGTCTCTCATCTACACCATCAAAAATGGTGCTGTCATGAATCAGTAGGCGTGGTGATGGATCGTGTTCAGACCAAAGTTGTGCCAACATTAAGTCGTAGCAGAATATCTTCATGTTACCGATACCTTCACTACCATCACGCCTAATATCTACTCTAAATTGAAAGCCGTTATCACCTACATTAATAGAGAGACTTCCAGGGGCATCGTAAAGGAACCGAGAGTTTTCATGAAAGAAACTCATAGCTCTTTCTACTTGAACACTCCGTTCTTCCTTATCACGCCTTGCCCGTTGCAAAAGGCGTTCTTTTTCAATCTTTAAACTGCTTTTTGCTTCCTCAAATTTTTTTAATTCCTCTATGCGTTTATTAATTTCATTAAGATCGGCTACGGTGTCTAGATAAAGTTCTTGAAGCCTTGTGAACTCTTCCAAAGCTCCATGAGTTTGTAGAATTTCTAATAGAGAAGCACGTTCTTCAATTTTTTCTCTGAGTAAGCTTTCTCTAGCCGAAATATCACGCCTGAGTCGTTGAATTTCTGCCGCAAGAAAATTACGCCTATTTTCTATAAGTTGACGGTGAAAAACTTCTACTTCTTCCAGCCGCCGAACCACTAAACCTGGAAGTTCAACACCAGCCCTCTCATATATACTAACAACTGCGTCTGGTGATGGTTCATTTTCTGACTCTAAACTAAGCTCATAAAATTCCAGTAGCTTCTGGTCTGTAATATTTTTATTAGTGGCTTCATGAATTTCGGCAGTTAATCGATTAGCTTGTTGCTCTAATTCATGGTACTGAGGCGCTACGCGAAAATTACTTAGAGTTTCTTTTCTCTCACGCAATTGTGACTCAACCTGAACCTTCAAAGCTTCTAGTTCACCTAAAGACCCAAGTACTCCGATTACAACGCCAGTTTCAGTATCTTTTTTAAGTTTCTTAAAATCTTCTAATAATTTTTGTCTGTCTTTCAAAAGCTGTAAGTCTCTAGCATCTTCCCAAGCAAGACCTAGTAAAAAAGCATTATTAACTTGCTTATCCCACTCTAGCTGCTTTCTATAATGCTCAAAAGGTGTAGAAAAGGCATCTCTTCCACGGCGTATAAAATAAGAAATTAAACTTCTAAAACTAGGTTGATATTTTTTATCTTCATCACTAATTGGTAGCCCAAACATTAAAGAGCCCAGGACTGTAGTCCAATCCTTAAGACTAAGAATTTTTTGTCCTTCTTTTACCTTTGGCTGGATAGGCCAATCAGTAGTATCTCCTATAATTAATATCTTTGATGGCTCCTCAGTATTTCTGGTTACTATAACAACTCGATTAGCGAGTGTAAGTTCTAGGCTAAAAGACCAACCCTTGAGTTGTACAACGCCTAGTCCTTTACCTCTTTGTAGACTGGCTCCAAGACAAAAGTGAATTATTTCGATTAGAGTTGACTTGCCAAGACCATTACGCGAATCCCTACTACCAGATACCTCTGTCCGATCCGCCAAAATGACGTTGAAGCCAGGTGTGAAATGTACTTCCTTAAAGGAAGCATGATTACAACGAACAGCACGGATGCGAATCATCGATGACACCTACGAAGCAGTCCTTGATCTATCTCAACGGCTCCAATCATGTACAGAAGGTCAAGAGTTAAAACAAAGCGTTCAAAGGTGGCAACTTCTGGCATGGTAGAGACAGTATTCCAAAGCGATGTAACAGTCTTTGGATAGTACAATTGTTCTATAATTTTAGCACCAACACCCAATAGGGAGTTACGGGTAGAGATATGCTTTGTGGGCAGAATCATAGGAAAATTATTAGTAGAGCCTGGATTTTTGGAAAGAGTCATAGCTCAAACACCTCGCACCTCTCGAAAAGATAAGATAAAACTGCTAATCCTGCTGCTGCCCTCTTCATATCTGAACTATTACAACAGGAGAATTTATGCAAACAATCGAATAAAGCGTCTCCTTCAAAACCTGCTATCCGTAATCTTCGATACTCTGCCAGAAAACCCGCCTTCAGTTTTTCTGGGAAATCAGGGTATAGAATAGCATTATGTTCAACGAAACGATGAACCTCTCTAACTTTACCCATTCCCATAGTTATTAGAAAATGGACTCCCTGAGAAAGATGATTTTTCTCTATTTTCAGGCTTATATTTGTAAGATCAAAGTTGATTTGAGAAGAAGCAGGTGGCATACCAAGAATAAATTTAGTTACAATGTCTAGCTCGTCAAATGTGACAGATGGCATTTCACGAGCTAGAGCTTCGCGTTCTGTAATTTGTTTAGTAACGGTATCTAGTTCATTTTGGCAAGCCGTAATATTTTCTTTTAGTTCTTGAATCTCCTTATTTAGTTTTGCTTTCGTTTTTTCATTGTCTTCGTAGCGCAGCGAGTCTTCCAGCTTTTTCTGTAGTTCTAAATTTTCACAAAGGTGTTGTTCCAAGTCTTGTAAGCGTTTTTGGTGTGGCTCCACGCTCTACTCTCCTCTATATCTCAACACCAAATTTTGCCAAGCAGTTTTAAGATTGATTCCTGTTCCTAAATCCACCTCACCTTCATATCCCAAAATTAAGGGAATAAGGGGTATAGTAACTTTGATCCTATGTCTTGCATCAATGCCAGGTGATTTAATAACTTCCATAATCTCCTGCTGATCCGAAGTTAAAATATTACGCTGGTTCAATATAACTAGCATTTGCTGCGTACTATCTAGAATCTGCTGTACTTCTAAATCTGATACTTTGCCACTATCAATTGCTTGTAGCACAACTGATATCGTATCTAATTGGGTTTTATCCATCTGTGCTGTAATAGCAGTGATTATACGCTGCTCTCCAGCACTGTAATGAGCTAGCAGTCTTTGACGCAAGTCGTTAATATTTCCATAAATTGCCCTTTGTCCAGCAGATAAGGTGTCTAATTTACTGTTTATCTGCTGCAACTGGATACCTACATTCTGCATTTGTTCAGTAGGTTCACCAGTTACTTGCATTCGCAGTTCACTGTACTCCTTCTGATAGCAAGTAGCTGACTCCCGCAATTGCTCGATTTCTCGACCATACTTAGCCTTTTTGCGTGGGTCATCTTCGTAGCGTAAGGCATCTTCATAATCTTTCAGTAACGCTAAGTCTTGTTTAATATTGTCTTCTAGGTGTTTCAGCCTCAGCCCGAAGTTGCCAGAAGTCATTTATTCAACCTTTGCTTGTAAAAGTGATTAATAATTACTGTAGCATCTGGCACAGTGAGTTACTTGCAAAGTAGAGAAGCTTTAATAAAATTGCATAACGCAACTGATACATTCCAATAGGTTGTTAATTATGGATTTTAATAGCAGAAACAAGATTTGAGTGACGGTGCTGGTTTCTCGAATGGGAAAAATGTGGCTAGCTTGGTACTAATTAATATCCTTCAATCCTAAAGTCCACAAGCATCCACACGCTCAAGCAAAGTACCAATCCAATCCCGATATCGTGGATACATTGTACTTTTTTTGCCTGCTAATCTCACCCACCAACTCCAGAAAGCAGCCGGAAGATGTCCCGGTGGTGCATCTAAACTAAAAGTCATTTCCCACCAAGGAATCCAAACTTTCTGGGCTACTCGCCAACGATCGCCAGTAGTCAAATCCACTGCTTCTGGACCATTATCTGTAAGTATATAGTTCTCTCCCACCAAAGGTTCAAATAACGAAGTATTGACTCGCCAAATTCGGTTGACTCTCCAACCAACGCGATCGCCTAATCGCTGATAATCTTTGCCCACAGATTTATAGATTTCCTTTTGTACCGAAAAGCCGACTATGGGAACACAGAGGAAATGTTGAATTATATTTTAAGCATCGGTATAAGCCTTTTAACTATCGGATTGGTAGCTTAACTGAATACTACTTGTTTAGGGAAACTTCGATCGCTGATGCTGTGTTAGATGATTTGAATCAAATGCAACCAATCGCTCTCAATTCCCCAAAACCTAATTAATCTTCACAACAACAGCACCCAAACTGGACTTACCGAATAATTTCCTCTGTTAATTAATGCTACTTGGAGAGACACTGAAAAACTCAAATTCAGTTGTCTTACTCCCCTGTTTCAGTTGAGGAAATATCAGTTTTCTAGTTGTTGAGTGCTGTTGTTAGTTAACAGAATCGATTTTAGATGAAACAGCTTTTTTCCTCCTTAATTCAATAGTGGACGAATTGCTGTAATCTCTATCTGATGAAGCTTTGTAGCTTCACTTATTAACTTACCATTTCCTTTAACATTTGCTTCAAGATGATAAATAACTTTACTTTTGACAGCAGGGAAATTCATCATTTTAAATTTGCTTTGCCATCAACTGTGCTTGGGTTTGGGTTTATTGGTCAATTGGTGGTAAATCTGGCCAGAGAGGTTAATCTTGAAGGTCAGAAGTCACCTGATTAAGGAAAAAGCGATACGCAAGAGAACACGCTACGCGATCGCATTTTTCGGCAAACAACTAGTAGCGGCGAAGGAAAGGCAAGTAACTAACCGCCAACCCTTGAGCCACTACTGAATTTTTCCCTCTTCTTTAGCCTTAGCCAAACCCTGCTGAAGCAAGATTGCTGCCATTTGAGATAAAGAACGCTGCTCTACATCAGCCAGCTTCTTTAAGCCTTCCTTCATTTCTTCGGAAACAAAAACCGTGACGGTTGTTTTCCCCATCTGCTTTATCTGAATCTATTGCAAAGTCCTTTTTTATCTTAGTTTCCCTTGACTTCTCTGTATATGTCACTAATTCTAACAACATCTAGCTAAACTTAATCACATCTGTTAGGATAAGCACAAAGCAAAATTCTACTTACTCCATGAAATACCCACCAGCCGATTCATAGTGGTGCATTCGCGTAGTCTGCCCCACCGATGAACACAACCATCAGCGAGGAATTAATTATGTCTGAGAACAAATCATTTAAGTAAAGAAATTGGAAGTGGCTCCTGAAACCCAAGAGCGCACTTCAAACATCAAAACAACTAACACATTAACTCAAAATCAAGTCAATTGGAGCATCATCATGTCATCTACCACCAAATTCGTTGCAACCAACCAACTCAACAGCTTCGCTTTCGCAGATTCCACCACCACTGATACGGTCGAGTTAGCTACAGAAGTCATACAACTGGGAAATTCTCACACCGCAGCTTTTGTTCACCTCAAAGAGCAAGCATTAGAACTGGGAGACAAACTCAAGGAATTAGAAGCAGCATTAGGCGAAACCCAATTCCAAAAACTGCTCAAACACTGTTTTCCCAAAGAACTAGTACGTTACTTCCGTAATCTAACTGCCCAAGCAAAACTGATAGCGAAATTCCCTAACTTACAAGAACGTATTTTGAATCTGCCTCTGTGTCACGCTGCTTTGTTGTTAGCGGGAACTGAAAGCCAAGTAGAAGCGATTCTTACGACTCAAACCAAATGGACGATTTCGCTCATCAAGGAAAGATTAGCGTCCACTAACGAAAGAGCGATCGAACCCACATTAACAGCGGGTAGCCCAGTAGTTTTCCTCAACAAAATTGGATTGTTACTCAATGAAGAGAACGAACTGCTATCAATTCGTTGCTTTGGGGATGGAGAAATCTATTTGCAACCAGCCTGCGAACTCCGGGCTTTAGATAAAGACAGCTTCGATGAATTTCTGAATCTGTTAGCTACAATTTCTGGGTTAAACGAGCAGTTAAATGATGATGAACGCACTCGTAATGATATTGAAGGCAAGTTAGGGAAACTCAACAAATGTCAACGTTCGTTGATGAATCAGTTAATGTTAACTGATGAGATGATCGGTTGTTTAGATTCAGCGATCGATAAAAGTTTATCCTTACGTCGGTTAACTGATGAAGACATCGATCGCGCTTTGCGGATTTACCACATTACCGATACTGATGCCGTATTAGCCAAAGCCAATTTATTAGCACGTTTGCGAGTCAAAGATGAATTAAATCCTCAGCCAACGATAGCTGAATTAATTATTGCCATTGCAACTTACTTACACAAACCAACCAGTAAACATGGTGGTGGTGGGATTCCGATTACTACTCGTGAGTATAACGAATTGATTGAACTGGTTCGACAACAAAATCAAACTATTGCTGCACTGAAAAGTGAAATCGCAGAAGTTAAAGAAAATTCAGCATCGATAGACAGCAATGTGTTGGCAGATGAATTAACTACCTTACGCTTAAAATTAAATCAATACCAACAACTAATTAACTCACAAGAACAGCAAATCAAATCGCTTCAAGAACAAGTCGAATCTGCTATTGACGAAACTGTTAACAGTGAGCTTAGTCGAACTGTGACTATAGAGAATACTAATACCGTCGAACCGGGAGCAGTAGTTAAGATTACCAAACATCCAATTCATGGGGGAAAACTTGGATTATTTACTGGGTCAACAACCGTGAATGATTGGCGATTTGATGAACCAGTAGCAGTTGGTAAAGTTGTGTTAATGCCGGGAACCAAATGGCAGTTTCCTTTAGAGATTAACAATTATGCTGACTGTGTGGAACCGAGTAACTTGACACCAGAACAATATCAGCAATTGGTAGAACTGGAATTAATTGCCGAGGAATGCAAGAAGGTTAAAGAGGAACTTATTTTTAGTCAAGATGCGATCGAGGAGGCAGTTTATCAGTTAGGCAAGAGTTTAGCGTTAGCGAATGTTCCTGGGTGGGATAATTGCGGGAATTTCACTGATGAAAATGGGACAACTTTAACCGGAACAAAGGCTTTACGAACTGGAGTGACAGCGATTTCAGAATTGTTGTCAGAAGTGTTTTGTGAATTTTAGTTTTGTTTGCTTGTTCAAGCAAGTATTAAGGGAGCTATCGATCTAGATTCTCTTCAATACCTGAACATTTTTGTTTAGCTACCTGCGCTCGCAAAACTGTGAGGCTGATTAGAAATAAGCGATCGCTCTGTCCATGTTTCTGGATGGATGAGTGCGATCGCAGTTAATGACAGTTTACAAACCACAGAATCACCCCCAACCCTGTTATAGTTTACGAATATCCATCGTTCAAAAATAATCAATAGTTGAAATAGTTCGTTTGACATTCAAATTGGAAACATGAATTTCTCGAACGTCGAACAGTTTGTATTTAGTAATGGGGATACGTTCAGTCTCCAAGACCTGCAAGCGCAAGTCCAAATCTAACATTACACCAATTTTAGCTGACGGTTATTCGTTGGAATATTGCGAGTGCGATCGCTATCTTTGAGACTATAATCAATCCGGCTTGATGAACCTTTGATTAGCTCGTACCAAGCAAGCCCGATCATCTCCCAAATCTACTGTTACCCAAGGTAAACCCCTGGTGTCATTGAGCATCGTACCACCACCATGACCATGATAAACCGTCAGGCGCGTGTTCTTGGGAAAACGCCGTACCACAGGCCATTGTTCAATATTCAGGGTAGGCCACACTACATTATCCGCATCCCATTCGCGTCGCGGTAGTTGCGGCGACCAACGGCAATTAAGTCCTCTAGGATCTGAGTCAACCACTATCCAATAATTACGGAAAATATTGGCTGGCACGCTAGTAGTAAAATCCCCATTTTGATTGGCTTTGGGTGTACCATATTGGGCTAGTGCGATCGTCGGTACGAAGGCTAAACTAGCAATGAGAATATATTGATGAATTCTGTACAATTTTTTCATAAACTAAATTGAATTAACACCCATCTATTAGGTGTCATTCAATTGCAATGGCTAATTCTATTGTGATTAATTGAATTTATAAGTAGCGATTGATGTAGCAATTATTTACAGCAGATAATCATGCCCAAACTCCCGGAGTGCGAGTCCTGCCTCTACCATTCCCACCACTACCCAGAGGATTTGGTCCAAGTCCACGACTTTTAGTTCTGTCAAGGTAATTCAAAGTGGCTGAAAGCAGGAAAGCCGGAAAAGCCTGTTAGCAAAGGATATCCGCGACACTCCCCGATAGTTGTGTTCCCTTGTTGCATACTTTCTTTGGCAAAACTGTATGTTATGTAACAAATTGTCTCAAAGTGAGTAATTATGCAATTAACTCGGATACTGTATAAGAGTAGACAGAACGGGAGAGGAAATTGTGAGTCAAAGAGTTACTATCGCAGTACCGGAATCACTGTTTACCCGACTTCAACCCGTCAAGCAAGGCTTCAATATTTCTGCCGTTTGCCAGGAGGCATTAGAGATGGCTATTACAATCGAAGAACTCAAAACCCAAGTTGCCGAAGACGAAAATTTAGTCCAACGCCTTCAAACAGAAAAGAAAGTTCTCCTCAACAAGGTTCGTCAAGAAGGATTTGAATTAGGAATTCGTTCCAGTGCCAAGTTGTCCTACAAAGATTTCCGTCATTTTGAACGAGTTCAGTCTCTAGCGACTGCCCTGGATGAAGATGTGCTGGACTACCTGTGGAGTTATCTCAATCAAAAAGATTATCCAGAACAAGCACGTCATTTGGATGCCGATTTTGCCTACTTGCTGGAAGTAGATCCATCTTGCCGGATTTCCTTTGCACAAGGATGGATTGATGGAGTGTTATCGGCTTGGCAAACGATTAAAACTCAAGTAGAGAACCCACAATAGTCACAGATGCAGAATGATAGGCTAAGTGAACTTCGATTTGTTTGTGTTTGCAAATCCTTGCTCATGTCCTATCCACAGATCTTTCGTGTCCGTCAAACATTTGAAGCCCCCTGCATCGAGGATGTTGCGGCAACAACTCAGAGCGAATTATCCCGACTGCATTTAGGCGATCGCATTGGGCCCAATCAGCAGGTGGCGATTACCGCTGGGAGTCGTGGGATTGCGAACATCCACCTGATTATTAAAGCAGTAGTCGAACACCTAAAGTCCCTTGGTGCCCAGCCATTCATCGTCCCGGCAATGGGAAGTCATGGCGGCGCAACGGCACAAGGGCAAAGCAAGTTGATCGAAAGCTACGGCATCACCGAGGAATTCTGCGGTTGTCCCATCCGTTCTAGTATGGAAACCACAGTCATTTGTCATGCTAAGGAGGGTTTTCCAGTTCACTTTGATAAGTATGCTTTGGCTGCGGATCATCTGGTAGTTATCAATCGAGTCAAGCCACACACAGGCTTTGTTGGTGATATTGAAAGCGGATTGATGAAAATGATGCTCATCGGTCTTGGCAAGCACGAAGGGGCGAAAATCTATCACCGAGCCATCATCAATCACAGTTTCGGGCAGATTGTCCACAGTGTTGCTCGCGAGGTTCTGTCTCGATGTCGTGTGCTTTTTGGTTTGGCGGTAGTGGAAAATGCTTATGACCAAACTGCTTTGATCCGTGCAGTTGAACCCCAGGAATTTGAAGACCGAGAACGCGAACTGCTAATCCTCGCCAAACAGTGGATGCCGCGATTGCCATTCAACACCGCAGATATTTTGATTGTTGATGAAATCGGCAAGAACATCAGCGGGACAGGGATGGATACCAATGTCATCGGACGCAAATATAACGATCATGCAGCGATCGAGAATGAATGGCCTAAATGCCGAAGGATCATTGTTCGGGGTCTAACTCAAGCAACGCATGGTAACGCTAACGGGATCGGGATGAGTGAATTCTGCCGCACAAGGGCGATCGAACAAATGGATCGCAAAAGCACCCGACTCAACAGCCTAACCGCAGGACACCCAACTGCGGCTATGCTGCCCCTTGACTATCCCACCGATCGGGAATGTCTTGATGCGGCACTTTCCACGATCGGTCTAGTTGAACCACCCGATACTCGGTTGATGTGGATACATAATACGTTAGATATAGCAGAGGTGGAGTGTTCTATTTCTTATTTGCCAGAAGTTGAATCGCGCCGTGATTTGGAAATTCTCGTGCCGCCGCGATCGCTACCTTTTGATGCTGAGGGTAATCTACCCGATGAGAATTAAGTTATCCGCTGCCAACACGAATCTAACCCGCCTCATCCTTTCTAAAATCTAACCGTTAACAGATACCCGACTTCTTGGAGAAGTTGGGTATCTGATTTTGGATTGCAAAGTGTTAAGGGCTATTGAATTTTGTAAATATTGCTTTGTTCTATCAACTGTAATCCCTTAGACTGATGTCCAATTGAAATTTTTGGAATAAACAGGGATATGCAAATCGAAAATTTGCACTGGCATGATTATTTAGTTTTAGCTTCTTTGATTGGCTCTATTGTAGGGCTTTGGTTAATTAATAGTCACAAGCCAACTCAAGTAAAAGATAAAGAAGGAACAGAGCGATCGCTATTTTTGATGATCTTCACCTACTGGATAGTTTATTGTGTAGCTGATTTTGCTCAAAAGCTGCAATTACCTAATTGGGATATTTTATTGATGAGTTTGCAAATAACAGCAGCTATCTCTTACTTTTTAACCGCTTGTTGTGTAATTATTCTGCCATTACACCGCTTTTCTTTACAGCAAGTCGCCAAGTAATTGTTAATTAGAAAATAGGAAATAGTTAATTGACTATTTCCTATTTTTTGTTGAACAATATCAGTGAGTAACTTGTTTTCCTGTGAGACTTTTATTCGCTGATTGTTGTAGAAAAAATCAAAATTTTTCTTAAAAGTAACTTAGTTTCAGCTTATTTACCTTAAATATTATCCTTTGTTATCTTTTTATGGGCAGTTTTTTCCTAATTAACTGCGTGAAATTACCGATGACAACCGATGGTTGTAAACTTTACTATCAGAATTAAATACAAAGATATATAGCCCTAAAACCAAATAGCAACAAGTAGTATGTATAAACCTTCGTTTAATCAGTTAACAGCGGGGATAGTAATCTTCGTGCTGTCAGTTTACTTTGTGACGCACTTTCCAGATAAAATACCTTATCTAATATTCGCACTTATCTTATTTTTTTTATTAGCTAAGTACGCAATTCAAGAGTCTTCAAAAACAAATATTGGAAAAAAAACGCAGCTTTACAAAAATACGATTAATGGTAAAGAAACGCAGCTTTATAAATCACTGCTCCAAAGAAGCCAAGGCGATCGCAAACAGGTAGAAAGATTGATTGATTACGAACGGCGACGCAGCCCAAATTCCTGCCGTGCCGACCTTTTGCAATTTGCGATCGATCGCTGGGAGCGCGATCGAAGGTAAGATATCGGTTTAAGTTAACGGAGATCTTGCACCTGTCGTTTTAGCCCACCTGCGAATCAATTCGCAGGCTAATAGCTCAAGTCCATTAAAATGGACTGAAAGCATAAGAATTACTAAGTTTTAGTCATATAACAGAGGACTTTCGCTATGACTCTGGGACTTGAGTCCAGGCGGATTTTGAAACTGGTGCAAGATCTGAGTTAATTAAAAAATAGCAGACTGTCAATTGACAATCTGCAATCTTCAATATCATTTCATAGCTTGAAAAATTGCTGTTTCTAATTCATCTTTTGGGCAGCTAGTAATAATAAAAACCTCTTGAAAAGTTTTACCCTGACGGGCGATTAATTTAAATCCACCTCGGATTGGTACGGAAACTTTTAATTGCAAGCGTGGGGAATGTCCTTTGGCTCTACCAATTACTGCCGGAGTAATGGTTTGAATACCATTATATTTAGTGAGACGTTCCAAAACGGCAATTAAGCCGGGAATGTGGGTGGAATGAGTGAGAACTAACCTACCGCCAGGGGAATTATTCATAATTTTATGTTTATGCTGCTTCTAGGGGAGCCATAGTTAATCCGGCGCGACTCAACTGTTGGTGGTAGAGTTCCGCTTGCTCTTGCGGGCCAACCCAAACAATAGCTTGACCTTCATAGTGTACTTGATTGGTGAGTTCCCAAGCGTGCTCAGTCGTCATCCCAGGAATATACTTCACCAAACAATCATGAACGTGCTGAAAGGTGTTGAAATCATCGTCCAGCACGATTATTTTGTAGTTGGGGTAAAGTTTCCGGGTAACTTGACTAGAGCGTTCAGGAGCTTGAGTCGGCGCGGTTGCCATCCCAAAGATTGCTGCTGAAAGTGTTTTAGTCATAGTGCAGTTCCCGAATTAACTTAACAAATTGATACAACTAGTTATTTATCTATATTAATGGAGAACTGGCAAGGCTGAGTAAAAATTATTTGACTGCTCAAAGTGAGGTTGAGTTTGCTGGCTATCGCTACATCCGCTGCCAATCTAACAACTTTTGGCAAATTATTTTTCCTTTATTCGTAAAATTCTCGGATCATACTATAGGTAGAGTTGTATTAATAAGAAGAAGAGTAGATATTTATGCGTAGGGCTTAAAAATTTGCTCTAGCTGGTTAAGGTTGTTTTACCTGAGTTAAAGTCTCAAAGAAAACAGCCTCACAGTATCTCATAAATTTATCAACTTATCCTTTGTTTATTCGAGGACGAAATTTCTATGGTTTGCGTACAACCTTCTTCATTAATTGCAACTCCTGTAACTAGTAAACATCAAGGCATGGGTAGTATTGTGTTTGATAGTGGTACTGCCTTTAGAGTTTGGGCACCATTTGCCAAGCAAGTTGATGTTGCTTTTTACGAAGATGAAAATCAGGAGAAAGATCGCCCAGATAGGCTGGTAGAATTAGCTTCTGAGGGAAATGGTTACTGGTCAAGTGATGTCGAAGGGATTAAACCGGGTCAACTTTACAGATATCGACTAGTTAATAATAGTTCAAACGATGTTCTCTGGAGAATAGATCCTTATGCTAAAGATGTAACAAATTCTGTTGGGAAAGCGATCGTTAGTCGCTCTGATTTTGCTTGGACCGATCGAGATTTTCGGATGCCAGATTACAATTCTCTGGTGATTTATGAATTGCACTTGGGAACTTTTAATGATACGCCTCAAGGAGAACCGGGAACTTTAGCAAAAGCGATCGAAAGATTGCCATATTTGCGAGATCTAGGAATTAACTGCATTAATATCATGCCGACTGGTGAATTCGCCGCCAGTTTTTCTTGGGGATATAACCCAGCTTTTCCATTTGCAGTCGAGTCCGCCTACGGTCACTTAGATGATTTCAAACATTTTGTTAATACTGCTCATAATCTTGGTCTTGCTGTGATTATGGACTGCGTTTATAACCATTTTGGGCCTAGCGATTTAGGGGATGGATTGTGGCGTTTTGATGGATGGGGCTTAGACAAATGGGGTGGTATTTATTTCTATAATGATGGGCGTGCCATAACGCCTTGGGGAGATACCAAACCAGATTTTGGCAGACCAGAAGTGCGCCAATATCTCCGAGACAATGCGATATTTTGGTTGGATGAGTGTCATTGTGATGGATTGAGATTAGATAGTACCAGCAATATTTGGGGATTTGATAATGGTAAAGGATGGAATAATGAAGGCTTCAATTTGCTACGTTGGATTAGCGATGAAGTTAAACACTTTTTCAAATATCCCAGACACAAAATTGTGATTGCTGAAGACTGGAATAACGATGGGTGGTTGACTAAATCAACTTCTCAATGGGGTGCAGGAATGGATGCGGAATGGCATTGGTTTGTTCATAGTGTTCGCCATGAGTTAGAAAATCCTTTGGATGAGTATCGCAATATGAATGACATTGCCACTGCACTTTATGCTCGTAACAATGGCGATGCTTTTAAGCGAGTTATTTTTACAGAATCTCATGATGAAACTGCTAATGGGAAAACTCGCGTCAACAGACAAATAGACCCCAATAACCCTGAGTCTTGGGTGGCGAAAAAGCGATCGACTTTAGGAGCAGCAATAGTTCTTACTACACCTGGAATTCCGATGATTTGGCAAGGTCAAGAGTTTCTGGAAGTCGATCATTTTCGTGATGACGATCCATTAGAGTGGGATAGAATCGATCGCTTTGCTGGGATTCATGACCTTTATCAACGTCTTTGTCAGTTGCGGCGAAATTGGGAAAATAACACTCGCGGATTGAGAGGACAACATATTAATTGTCAATTAGTTGATAACTTGAATAAGGTGATTGCTTATCATCGTTGGGATCAAGGTGGACCCGGTGATGATGTAATTGTGATTTTGAATTTTTCTAATCGCTATTGGGATTCTTACCGAGTAGGTTTACCTCGTTTGGGTACCTGGTGGTGTCGCTTTTCTAGTGATTGGAAAGGTTACAGTGATGACTTCAGTAATTTTGGCGGATATGCGGTTAGTGCTGAATATTCACCTAAAGATGGAATGGCATATAGTGCAGGTTTTGCGCTTGCACCTTACAGCGCTCTGATTTATTCTCAATGATCTAAATTTGTGCGAAAACCAAGGCAGGCAGGATGCCCGCCCCACAAGAAAGCTGTAAATCTTGTGGGGTGGGCTAGGAGAGCGAGCCCCACAAGAAAGCTGTAAATCTTGTGGGGTGGGCTAGGAGAGCGAGCCCCACAAGAAAGCTGTAAATCTTGTGGGGTGGGCAAGTCCCACAAGAAAGCTGTAAATCTTGTGGGGTGGGCTAGGAGAGCGAGCCCCACAAGAAAGCTGTAAATCTTGTGGGGTGGGCATCCTGCCCGCCCCGCACCCGACAAATAGAGCAATAAATCCTGAATCCAAAACCTTGTAGAGACGTTATATATAACGTCTCTACATTATTATGGGTAATCAAGCAGAAATTATACGATCCGGTTGGCAAAAGTTCAAAATCTAGGATTTTTTACCACAGATAATTACAGATGTTGGCGAAGCCTTCCCGAAGGGTACACAGATAAACACAGACAAAACATAAAGATTGTCTATTTTTGCCAGAGATCTATTTAGGACTTGCTGAAAAAGTCTGTTGGTGAGGGTAGGGACACGGCATCATTAATATTTGCAACTCCTGCGTTATCTTTTGAATGCCGTGTCCCTACAATTTCCCCAAAAAGGCAAGGTTTTTGCACTAAAAGATTGTGATAGCCTTGCATTTATTGTGGGCAAAAAATGGGTAAAACCTTTGCATATCTTACCTTTTACATTTTTGAAGCAAGCCCTATTTAGCTTGGGATATGGTGCGTTACGTTATCACTAACGCACCCTACGGATAGAGACTATACAAGAGCGCTGAAGCGCAACAACGTACTTTACTTCCAGTCTTCCCAAGATTGATTCAAAATTGAGGTGTTGGGGAAAGCAACGGGGTTTTTGTTTTGTTCTAAACGGCGTTGTAATGCTTCTAATTGTGGTTCTTTTGATGGTAATTGATCTACTAATTGATAGGGAAGAATGTTATTTTTTAAAGCGAAGTCGGCGGTAGTTCCTGCTGCTGCACCTACTGACCATTCAAAGGAGTGAACGCGATAAGCTGCTGCTGCTGTGTGACTGGTGGCGATGCTTTTTCCTGCTACTAACATATTGTCAATTTTTTGGGGAATCATTGCTCTTAAAGGTACTTGAAAGGGGAAGGTTCCGCCTTGTCCTTTTCTTGTTCCTTCGCGTTCTCTGTTTCCGGGTGCTTCTGGGGGGCTTTTTTCCATGCAGGGGTGAAAGTCGATCGCATAAAATCCAATTCCTACCGAGTCAGGAAAAATCGCAGAACGCGATCGAGGTTTAACTTGTTCTGGAGATAATTCACCAGAAATTACAGCAGCAGCATTTAACCCAGATAAAGTTGCCCATAAACGGCGATACTCTTCTGGGGAAAGGTTTTGGCTGTAAAATTCTTGGCGGAAATTGTTGCGAGAAATGTCAATTTCCCAAACAGTAAAACCTTCGGCTTGTCCGTAACTTGGTCTACCAATGATCCGTCTTCCTTCGCGCATATATGGATATTTGGATAACCCATGTACAGTTCCCATTGGTGAGTCTAAACCACTGATAAAACGCAAGTTTGGATAAGGTGTTTTGACGTTTGGCCCTAATTGGGAATCTGTGGTTCCTTTGGCTAACCAATAATAAAAACCAAGGGCGTTTTCTTCTCCTCGGCGTAAGGTTTCGGTGCGGAGTCCTCCCATCCATCCACCGGGGTTTAATTGTCCGGTTTCTTGCAATTGTTGACGGGTATAAATGAGGTTATCTTGAGAGGTTCCGGGACGATAATCATTTCCCCAAGTCCAGTTTTGCATGGAAATATCACCAGGATTAATTGGGTATTGTTTGTAGTCTCCTGGTAATGGTTGGTCTGGTTTGGCGCTGAAGATGCGACGATAGGAAAATACTAAATTGAAGCTGGCTAAACGGGGTAATTCATAACTGTAATAAGGCTCATATTGGGGATAAAATGAGGGCATTGTTTGCGGTTGTGGCTGTTCCGTTGCTTCCATTGCAAAGGTGTAGGTGAAGCCTTGGGTGCAAAATTGATCGCCTTTTTCTGTGGAAGATGAAGGTTCTAAATAGGAACGCGGATCGATACCCAAACGGTAAGGAACGTCAGCTAAACCAATTAATTCTCCGGTTTCGGTGGCTTCTATTACATACCAGTCTGTGGGACGAGGTTTTTGATTTGATTTGTTAGTTTTTTTCGGAACAAAACGAATGATGGTTTTATCAAATTGGGGGGAATTTTCGTAGCGATATGCGTCTTCAATGGTGCGGGATAATGGGAGGGTGTTTAATGGAGGAGCACCTTTGGCGGGTTTGTGTTGAATGGCGATCGCACTTTGAATTTGTTTACCATCAGAACTAATATCGAGTTCTTTAATTACTGTTGCAGGAAACCATTTGAGTTTTCCATCGCCTTTTTTGGCAGCATCTTTTAAGATATCAAACAGGATTTTGTGTCCGTCATAAGGGAAAAAACATGATTCACTCACCCAACATTTTCCGGGGTTGAGTCTGCCATAATGTTCTTCAATGCGTTTGCGAAGTTCTAAATAACCGCGAGGATAAAACAGTAGTCGTCGTTGGGTGGCTTTTTCGTCGAGTGCAGAGGTTCCTTGCGAGGAAATTTGTCCGCCTACCCAGTCGGTAATTTCAGTTAAACAAACTGTTCTCCCAGCGAGTAAGGCTTCATAAGCCGCAGCAGAACCAGAAAGTCCTCCGCCAACTATCAAAAGTTCGCATTCTTCGGTTTTGTCTGGTTGTCTCGGTGGTGCGGCTAGAGCCAAGGGTATAGCTGATTCTAGCAGGATTAATGTGAGTGGAATTGTGATGAGCGATCGCTTCATGATGAATTTGAGTCAGATAACTCCTTTTTCCAGGTAGCTATAAGAAGGTAGCACTGGGAAAATGTTCATCGCAAGCTTTTGGGGGGAGGTTGGCAGGCAAGATGCCTGCCCCACAAAATATTTATCTTGTGGGATGGAGGTTGGCAGGCAAGATGCCTGCCCCACAAAATATTTATCTTGTGGGATGGAGGTTGGCAGGCAAGATGCCTGCCCCACAAAATATTTATCTTGTGGGATGGGTATCTTGCCCGTCATTTTTTCTGGGAATTTTGCGATCGATCATTTCACAGTAAAAATAATTATTTGGCAGGCAAGATGCCTGCCCCACAAAACATTTTATCTTGTGGGATGGGCATCTTGCCCGTCACATCTTAGCTAACACTTACAATTCCGCCATTGCGTTCTTTGGCGATCATCTCTGCTACTGATTCGGGAAATTCCTCCAATTCAGTAGTTTCCGATCCCGGTTTCATTGGAGTATTAAAAGTATAATTTGGGTCGCATTCTCCATGTTCGTAAACCTGAAGAACCCATTTATCAGGTAATCCTTCAATACCAACTTCTACCACGAACCAACTGTTTTTAACATAGCGAGAGTTCAAAACAGTAAACCACTCCCAATCTTCTGCCGGAATTTCCCAATCTGTCATAAGAAATTCCAGAGCAATTTCTCCTGCTTCTTCCCCAGTCATAGCTTCCCCTAATTATGCTTCACTAGCAACAGCAGTAGTTGGTTGTTCGGGATATAAACCCAATTGTTTCGCTAATTCACGGGCGACATGAATTAAAAATTTAGCTGCATCGTGATTATTATTATGTGCGAATCCTGCTGCCACTTGTACCATTGTGTTGATGAAATTTTCATCGATTAAGTCTAAGTGTGCATCTAATACTTCCGGTTCTTGTCCGTTGGGGCATTTTAATAGTTGATCGATAACGTTCAAGTACTCTTCTTGGCGCTGTTCAGGGCTTTGTTCTGACATGATTATTAATGTTGAATTTGGGTGAGTTTGGGCAATTTAACAAATTGCTATAGCGATCATGAAACTATAATCCTTTGGGAAAAAACGTATTAGATGATACGAGGGTTTGTTGATAGTTGTTACTTTTGTAAGAATAAAAATTACGGGATGGTTAAGTTATTTTAAATTTTTGTTACTAATTAAAAGTTTTTCTCATTATTAATTGAGGGGGGAGTGCGATCGGATTTTTTTAATTATCCTTGAAATGATCTATATGGATAGAAATAGAAATTCTGTAGGGGCGAAGCATTCGGGCGACAATTTATGCAATTCAACCAAGATATAACTATCCGAATGCTTCGCCCTCCCCCACAGACAACCTGTATGTACAATCTTGCGCCAAGACAGGGCGTTCGCGTAGCGTGCCGTAGTCATTAGCATTTGGGTACAAACATCTTTGGTGGGTTACATAAATTGTCGCCCAAATGCTATAGCGCTATCGCGCATGGCTTCGCTAACGCCCCTACACTAATTAATTTGCTAACAGCATCATCAATTTCCGATTTTTAATCCTCTTCCTCATCGGGTGCATAAAATTTTATCTAACCAACCTTTTTTGTGACTAACTCGCGCTTGATTGCCGAAAAAGCTGATTCTTCAAGTTCAATTCGCTCTTTAATTATCCGTGTAATCCAGTCTTGAACTTCTTCCGAATGTAAGTTAGCAACAAAAGCTACTCTTGCTGCGAGTTCTGAGGGAATTTGTACAGAATTTGGCTGTTTTTGAGATACTTGAATCGGTGCTTCCCATGCTGAATCATCATCGGCTTCTGCTATGACAATTTCATCAATTTCTGCTTCCGAGAGATTTGGCTTTTTTGGGTTATCACTGGTACTCATATTTGCCATCCTGTGATGATACGAACAATATTTTCTGGTTTTAACTGAAAAATTATTTTGAGTCTGCGTCCGCCAAGAGTTTTTCCAATTAACTGATAACGATCTTTGTATGACTTATTTCGACGTACTTCGTAGTCAGAAAAGAAACATTCCACAGCCTCATCGAATGTTATTCCATGTACTGCTAGTTTATCGCTTTCAAAGTCGTACTCAAAGTCTGAGGGTGTAAAATCATTCCAGTTGACCACTTTTGTATCCTATTTTTTGCCCACTAGGACAATATAAAGTAAACTTTCACGAAAATCTTCAGTCAGTTAAAACGGACTTTCGCTATTAGCCTGGGAAAGCCAGAATCCTCATAGCTTCGAGAAATTTCCCTCTGTTGCAATTCTTAAAAATTTTCGGAAAGCCTTATAGGTTACAATTTATAAGTCTCGACGCGAGAGAAGAGACACCGCACCGTAGTAGAGAGTGCCAAGTGGGCACCCAAAAACCCAAAACCCAAAGTGGGCAGGGAGATGCCCCCCAGGGGCATTTAGGGAAAAGGTGAGGTCTGAGTAGTTTTTCCAGTCGTTTTTTTCCTCTACATACCAGCCTACTTTCTTTTCTCGACAAAGCCAGCCTACTTTCTCGCCAAACTTCTTGTAATAATGGTACTTACCGGGTTTACCCCTAACACTTTCCCAGATGCGCTTCTGCACCGAAAAGCCAAAGCGCCCATTACTGTATTTTACCCAAAGTTGGTCGATAGTACGCAAATCCGTACAAGGGAATTTGTCGATACTCTCGTCATCCAGCCAATCTTCTTTTTCCCTTCCCGCCGCCTTCAACATTACCTTAAGTGTTTCCTCATCCGCCTCTTTCCAGCTTCCTCCCTTCAATAAATCCCGCAATTTTCGATAATCTACCCCTTTATCCGAACTTAAATCATCCGCTTCAATTTCACTCAATAATTTTAACCAACTTTGCACCGACTGAGGACGTTTTTGGGGTAACAATTCCATTCCTCGAACAATTGCATTATGTAGATTATCACTCAAACTCGGTACAATCTGTTTTACTGGTTTTAAAGGCGCATTCATTGCCCTCCATAAAGCAGTAGTTGGCAGTGTACCCGTTACTAAATGATAAAGTGTTGCCGCTAAAGCATAAACATCAGTGTACTCTTTTGGCTGGGCAATTGTAGGATCGAATTGTTCTGGCGCTCCATAACATAGAGTACCAAGAATTGTATGAGGTGAGAGAGTTGGAGTGAAATCTCGCGCAATCCCAAAATCAATTAACACAGCTTCCGAATTAGTAGCCCGTAAAATGATATTACTCGGTTTCACATCTCGATGCAGCAAACCTTCTCTATGTATCGCCGTCAAAGCTTCACCAATTTGCTTAATATATCGCACCGCTTCTACTTCTGGTATTGCACCTCGCTTTTCCACCAATTTTTCTAAAGTTGTTCCCTCGATATATTCCATCAAAATGCAGCAGAGGGAAATGCTAGAAAAAAAATTATTTTTCCGAACCGTTTCTTGCAGTAATTTATAAACTTTAACAATACGAGGATGATTAAATTTCGCTAACCGTAGCGCCTCATTCATAAAATCTTCATGCAGTTTAGCAAAATTCGGTTCTGCAATTGCCTCATCGTTGAGAGTTTTCAGCGCAAACTGTCGCCCATTTTCATCTCTAACGCGATAGGTGATGCCAAAACCCCCTTTTCCCAGCACTTCTCGGATGGTGTACTTACCATCTTTTAATGTATCCCCTCTGTTCCAAGCCATTGCGTGTAAGGTTGAGACTCATAGATTTAATTGTGACATATCATTAGAAATTTCCAGAAATTCAAGGTGCGTTACCTGGAACCAATGTAGAGACGTTGTATACAACGTCTCTACATTGTTTTTTGGAGATGTCTATTCCAAGTGCTACCCAGCCCATCAGATGATTTAGCCTTTAGCAAAGCAATGTATTACTGAGATATTGCACCTGCGATGCGAGCCCGCCTGCGAATCAATTCGCAGGCTAATAGCTCAAGTCCATTAAAATGGACTGGAAACTTTTGAATCCTAAGTATTAAAATGGACTGGAAACTTTTGAATTTTAAGTATTTAGTCCTCTTTAGAGGAGTTTAGCTATTAGCCTGCGAATTGATTCGCAGGCGGATTTGGGGACTGGTGCAAGATATGAGTATTACCATGATTTACTGTATTAAATAGAGCAAATCTAGAAGTTTTACCATACCTAATTCGATTTCCCATCACTACCAAAATATTCCCGATATCCACAAATTTTATCTCCCCGAATATCGAAAGAAGCTGCAACCCGATTTTTATAAGGTTCTCCTTGTAATTTCCCTTCGTCTCGAAACTCAAAAACAACTGTTGTATCGCTACTAGTTACTCGTTCTACAGAAGTGATAGAAAGTCCTTCAGCGAAGGATTGAGAAACGTATTCTAAAAATTCTTTTGCTTTCGGTTTACCGATGTTTAATCCGTGATATTTACCCATTGGAAACCAAAATGTAAAATCATCGGTTAGCATATTTAAAAACTCTTCCCATTCTCCGGTTTTCAGTCCATGAGTTAAGTGAGAAAATGCTTTTTTACCAACTTCTAATGTTTTTTGCTGCTGTTCTGTCATTTACCTTTCCTCCTTTAGTCAATTATTGTAGAATCTATCTAACACAATTTAGTAATTACACAAATTGTCGTTTTGATCCCCCCTAACCCCCCTTAATAAGGGGGGAACCGGATTCAAAGTCCCCCTTAACAAGGGGGGAACCGGATTCAAAGTTCCTTTTAACAAGGGGGAACCGGATTCAAAGTCCCCCTTAATAAGGGGGGAACCGGATTCAAAGTTCCTTTTAACAAGGGGGAACCGGATTCAAAGTCCCCCTTAATAAGGGGGATTTAGGGGGATCTAATTAATTGGGTTTGCAATTTTTAGGTTGCCAGTTCTATGTCTAAGCGTGAAGTCATTATCCCTAAAGGAATGGAAGTTTTGTATGAAAAGTATCATTATTGTCCCGGCATCAAAATTAATAATACATTATACATTTCCGGGCAAGTAGGTAGGGATGAAAATATGCAAGTTGTTCAGGGAGTCGAACCGCAGTTTGTTCAAGCTTTTGAGAATGTAAAAAAAGTGTTGACAGCGGCGGGTGCAACTTTTGATGATGTGGTAGAAATGGTTACTTATCATGTTACCGGACAACCGCCTGTTACCCCCGGCGAACAACAAAATTTTACGATTCCCCATTTGCAATTGTTTATGCAGGTGAAGGATAGATATTTTACTAACAATTTTCCGACTTGGACTGGTTTTGGGATTACTGCTTTGTCTACTCCTGGGTTGATTGTGGAAATTAAATGTACTGCTGTTTTTTCAGATTAAAAACTAACTACTACTTTGCCACAGTTTTTCCCACTGAGTAGGTATTCTACGGCATTTGGAATTGATTCTAATCCTTTAAACTCGGTGGGGTCAACTGTTACTTTGATTTTGCCGGAATAGTAAAGGTTGAGGAGTCGATCGCACGCCTCCCCCCCAAACTCCGCATAATGCGGCATCAGAAAACCTCGCACTGAGGCAGCTTTCCAGAATATTTTACTATAAATTCTCGGCTGATTTACTAACTCAAAATCATTTAAATATTCGGAAATAAACCCGACAATTACTAATCTACCTCGCACTGCTAAATTGTCTACGCAAGTATCAAAGGTTTGTTTGCCAATACATTCAAATACTAAGTTAATGCCTTGGGGATATTCTTGTTTTAAGACTGTGTTTAGGTTTTCTTGGCGGTAGTTGATTGGGCGATCGCACCCCAACTCCTTCAGCAAATTTACCTTAGCATCCGATCCACAAATTCCAATAACATGATTCCCCGCTAACTTAGCTAATTGTACCGCAATATGTCCCGTACCTCCAGCAGCAGCAGTAACTAAAACTACCTCATTACTTCGCATTTCTCCGACTTTTTCTAACGCTACTAAAGCTGATACACCTGTAGGCATTAAAGTTAAAATTTCCGGGTTAACTTCCCGAATTTTAACCGCTAATTTAGCATCCAAAACTTGATATTCTCGATATCCACCACCCCTGATAGTTGTTGCTACTGCATCGCCTATTTGTAAATCTTTAACCTCACTCCCAACTGCTACTATTTCCCCAACTGCTTCTACTCCTAAATCAAAAGGCGGCGTAAGGTTAATGTAGGGAACTTCGCCTCGACAACTTAATGTATCAAACCCTGCATTAATCCCAGCATATTTGTTACGAATTAGGATTTGATTAGCAGACAAATTGGGAATGTCAGCTTCTACAATTTCAACAGCAAATTTAAAATCCTTACTCAAATTTTTAGCAATTAATTTCCGGTATTTGCTTATATTCATAATCTTTAATCCCAAGAACAAGCAACCCGAAAACCGATATCATAAAGGGAAGCATTTGCTTCTAAAACACTGCGAAATGCCGATCGACATTTTGTTGGCCCAGTATTCCAAGAACCACCACGCAAAACCCGTTTTTCCCTATCTCCACCTGTCACCCAAGCACTACCATCAGTGGGCGCATCTTGATAATTTTCATGCCAAAAGTCTGCACACCATTCTCTCACATTTCCGTGCATATCATAAAGTCCGAAATTGTTAGCAACCTGAAAGCTTCCAACAGGTGTTGTTTCTCTTCTATCTTGTCCTTTTGGCCCTGCGCCATAAGCACCACGACTGCAAATTTTTCCCATATATTCCCAGTCTATTCCTGAATAATTTGCTAACTCAGTTGTGCAAGTTTCTCCAAAGTGAAAAGGTGTGGTAGTTCCGGCGCGACAAGCATATTCCCATTCTGCTTCGCTGGGAAGTCGATATTCTTTTCCTGTATGTTGAGATAATCTAGCACAAAATTCGATCGCATCATCCCAAGAAATTTGTTCAACAGGGTGATTTTGTGATTTAATAATTGATGGGTCAGGATGTAAAAATTGATTAACTTTTGGCAAATTTGCTACTGCTTCCCATTGTGCTTGAGTAACAGGGTATTTGCCCAGTAAAAAAGGTTGAATAGTCACTAAATGTTGCGGATTTTGATTCTTTAACCTGCCTTCCTCGGTATTAGTTGTACCCATTAAAAAAGTTCCGCCCGGAATAGCAACCATTTCTAAAGTTACACCCTGTCCTAATTCTTCCACTTGATATTTAGCTGAACTTCGGATACGTTCAACTTCCTCACCTTGCGGATTAACTGTTACCACATCAAAATCAAAAGTCAACAAATCTGACCTAACAATCACCTAATTAATCTCCTCTAATAACACTGTGCAAACATCTGTGTTCATCTGTGTTCATCTGTGGACATCTGTGGTAAAAATCCAAAACTTTCCGACTTTGCCAAGAGTCTATTCAACGAACTAAACTAAAGGACTGTCCAAAAATTCCGTTACTGCTTGCGCTATTTCTTCGGGAATTTGATTCATCATGCAGATTGTTCCCCCAGGAAATTCAACAACTTTTGCCTGTGGTAATGCTTGGGAAAGGAAGAATCTATCTTTAGCTTTTGCTAAACCCAATCTTTCAAATTCTTCCATGTCATCAATTCCCCAAATAATCAACGCAGGACATTTAATTAATTTAAATCTTTCTGGCGCATCCAAACAGTAATTTGCTACTGCCCAAACTGCATATAAAGGATGACCAAAACATTTTAAATCATCTAAAATCCAGCGATGGTTTAACTCAGCAGAACCGACATATCGAGAACGTGCTAACCATCTTTCCATTAAATGAGAACCGTCTTCTTTAATTTTAAAACCTTCGTCAAATCTCCTCATTAAATCAGCTTTTCCATCCTCTCCAAAACCAGCAACATTGCAAACAATTAGTTTTTCCACTCTTTCGGGATAAGTTGCGGCGACTTCTCCCGAAACAAAAGCACCTGTATGGTTGCCTAAAATGCAGGTTTTTTCTATTCCTAATTCGTCTAAAAGTGCAATGACAGTTTTGGCGTAGTCTGCAACTGAATAAAGTCTGGGTGGTTTATCTGAGTCACCAAATCCCATGAAATCCATTGCAATGACTCGTCTTTTTTGGGCAATAATTGGCATTAATTCCCGATATTCATCACTACTTCGGGGGTTCATGTGAAGTAAAAGTAACGGTTCTCCTTCTCCACCAATTCGATATAAAATTTGCCCGTCTTCTGTATCTAAGAATGCTCTTTTAATTGGTTTAGGCATTTTATTTTCCCTGATGTGAAAACTTTTATTTCATCCGTTCTTCTTGAATTAAGGTGCGCCTAAATATCTGATTATTTTTAAACCATTGCCAAGTCCTAGCGCGATAGTTATTGCAAGGACTAATCTGAATCATTTCGTATAAGTGCATATCTGGCATGGTTTTATAGCCAAACCACAAAATAATAGTTGAGTCATCTACTTCCCAAGCGTGTCCTTCAATTCTTTCTGTATCAAACCACAATTTATTATCACGATAGATTCCGGGAAATTGATGTTCTTCATATTTGCCATCTGCCCATTGATAGCGATTAATTTGATAGTAAGGATAGTCGTCTGTTTCGGGAAATTGGCAGGTTAAATGGGATTTGTGTTTGTCGAGAATGTTTCCTTCAAGGTCAACTAAAGTGTATGTTCCTACCCAGTCGCCTTCGTGTCTGGTAAGTACGGGCATTCCTTCGCGTATTGACATAGTTAATTCCTCCATTTATTAAATCTCAAACAATTAATATTCAGTAGGGTGCGTCAGACATGAGAATTTTTCGTGAGAATACTTTTTTTAAGTTCTGACGCACCCTACAAATACTGGCGCGTATTGACATAGTTAATTCCTCCATTTGTTAAATCTCAAACAATTAATATTCAGTAGGGTGCGTCAGACATGAGAATTTTTCGTGAGAATACTTTTTTTAAGTTCTGACGCACCCTACAACTGGCATTCCTTCACTTATTGACATAGTTAATTCCTCCATTTGTTGAATATTACTAAGATTTAGTAAGGTGCGTCAGATATTATAATTTTTGGTGAGGCTACTAAATTTAAGTTCTGACGCACCCTACAACTACAATTTCACTGGGATTTCTTCGCGTATTGACATAGTTAATTCCTCCATTTATTAAATCTCAAACCACCAAGGGTTGGCAATGGGTTGGGTTTTAATTAATAAGGCTTTTTTTCGCATAAACCTTTTAATTGCTGCTGCACCCATGCGCGAACCACCCATTCCTGAAAATTTAAAGGAATTTTTTTCTCCTTCGTGTACGATCGCTGTTAATGCAGCATCATTGATACTAATTGCACCTGCATTTAACTGCTGTGCTATTTCTATAGCTTCGGTTTCTGTCCCAGCAAAAACTGCGGCACTTAATCCATAAATACTATCATTAGCTAAGTGAATTGCTTCGGAAATTTGGTAAAATTTCATAATTGGCATGATCGGACCAAATGTTTCTTCTGCCATTACTTTCATGCTGTGATTGACTTGGGTTAAAACTGTTGGTTTACACCATAAACCACCACCTAATTCTTCAATCTTTCCGCCACAATGAATTACTGCACCTTTAACAACTGCATCCTCCAATTGTTCTTCAATTATTTTGGCTTGTTTTTCGGCAATAATCGGGCCGATTTCGCCATCTTCTACATTAGGAAAAGCTAGCTTAACTCGTTGGGCTTTTTCGACTAATTGGGCAACAAAGGTATCAAAAATTGTTTCCGAAACATAGATCCGTTCAGTTGATAAACATGATTGTCCTGTATTAACTATTGAACCCCATAAAATAGCTGATGTTGCTAATTCTAGATTAGCTGTTTCTGTAACAATCGCAGGATCTTTGCCTCCCAATTCTAAGAAGGCTGGAATAAATTGTTTTACCGCTTCTTCTGCTACTTTTTTACCTATATTGACGCTACCTGTAAAACATACTAAATCTACCAATTTTATTAAGTTACTTCCTGTTTCGCCTGTGCCTTCAATAAAGGTTAATATTGATGATAATTCGGGAACAGATGCAATGGTTTCTGATAGTGGCTGAATGAAACGAGGCGCAATTCCACTCGGTTTTACTATTACTGCACAACCAGCTAGTAATGCGGGAATTGTATCAATTGTAGAGAGTAATAAGGGAAAGTTCCAAGGGCTAATTACACCAATTAATGTGTAGGGAACTAGTTGACTTTGCAGTTTTATAAAGGGAATTGCTGTGGGTTTTTCGGTTTCTATTAGTAATTCTGGGGCGATTTTACACCAGCGATCGATACTAGAGATAAAAGAATCTATTTCTAAAATTGTGACTGATAATCTACCTGTGTCATTAACTAAAGCTTCAGTAAGTCGATCTTTTTTCGAGATAATCTCTTGTTTCCATTGCTGTAATGCGGCAATTCTTGTTTCTAATCCAGCTTTTTGCCAGTTAATTTGTGCTTCTCGCAATTTGGCACATTCTGCTGTTAGTTCTTCTAATGTTGGCGGTATAATTGAATAGTCTGTTTGGCCTGTGCGAGGATTGCGAACATTAATTTTTGCTTTCATAGTTTTGTTGATTCACTATCACTACAGGGAAATTCAGCAAATTTTAAATGATTCCCAAGTTGGATAAACGATCGATCGCTTCTTGTTGAGTCTTCATAAAATGCTTCCGATCTATCTCTCCATTTTCCATTGTATTAGCTGGGTAAAAGTGAGATTGCGAGTAACTTTCTGCATATAATTCAAACCTTTGGCGAGACAACAAATTGTTTAATCCGGGGCGACGACGATATCTTCTTAAAGCAGCTAAATCAATTTCGGCAAATGCTGCCATACTTTCTCCCGCACCTGTTTCTGCTAATACTAATCCCCGATAATCTATAATTTTAGAACCTCCATCAGCGGAAGAAATCGGAATCGAAATATTGGCGATTCCGGCGGTATTTGCTGATACGACATAAGCCATGTTTTCTACTGCACGGGTGATTTTGGCAGCTGATTTGGGCGATCGATCTTTGCCAAAGACTTCTGATGTAGAATGCAGGAAAATTTCTGCGCCTCGCATTACTAAACACCTGGCAACTTCGGGGTATAAAATTTCCTCAGAAGCTAAGGCGGCTAAATTGCCAATTTCTGTTTTAGCAACGGGGAAAACTCCTTCTAATCCATAACATTCTAAATATTTATCCCAAACATCATGAGGAGTGGGAGCAAACATTGAATTTAACCGACGATATCTTAAAACAATTGCGCCGGAAGAATCAATTACAAAGCAAGTTTGAAAGTATAATTTAGGAAAGTTGGGATCGAGTTCATAAGCGTTTCCGGCGAGAAATATTTTGTATTTTTGGGCAATTTTTCCTAATGCTTCATACTCTGCGCCAGCCATTTCTAAACAAGCTTTTTCTGCCCAAACAGCTATTGATTCTCCCATTGGAAAACCTGTTAAAAAATATTCGGGCAATACTATTAATTTACAGTCTGAACCAATAAAGGCGATACTACCAGCAATCTGTTTTTCGATGCGGTTAATTGATTGTTGGATGAGCGATCGCGCCTCACTCCGATCCTGCACTTGGTTAACTGCATGACAAGTTACCTGAAGTGCTAAAGCAAAAAAGGAGTCTTGTTTATTGGCGGCTTCCATATTTTTCGCTGTAGTTGATTTTAGATAGTATCACTCTTTTCTGCCCATAAGTAAATAGGTAGTCATCTCTCCTTTGCCTTTAATGTGAACTGATCCTCTTAACAGGAAATTGTAGCGATCGCTTAACATTTCATAAATTTTTTCTGTAACTTGAATTTCCCCTACTATACCATGAGATTCCATGCGGCTAGCAACATTAACTGTATCGCCCCAAAGGTCATAGATGAATTTTTTTGTGCCTATTACTCCAGCTACTACAGGGCCAGTATTAATGCCAATTCTGATACTTAGATTATAGTCGTTTTTGGCATTAAAATTTATAATTTCTTGCTGCATATCTAGAGCCATTTCTACTACACATTGAACATGATCCTTCCTGGGGTTGGGAATACCACTAGCTACCATATAAGCATCACCAATTGTTTTAATTTTTTCTAAACTATGCTTTTCAGTTAGGCGATCGAACGCCGAAAAAATTTCGTTGAGTAAAGCTACAAGTTCAGTGGGAGTTACTTTTTCTGAAAGTTCAGTAAAGTTGACTAAATCAGCAAATAAAATCGTGACTTCGCTAAAGCCATCGGCAATGCTTTTTTGTCCTTCTTTGAGGCGATTAGCGATCGGTTCAGGTAAAATATTTAGTAATAAACGCTCTGACTTTTCCCGTTCATTTGCTAATTGATTATTAGCTCTTTGTAATTCTGAGGTGCGTTCAATCACACGCAATTCTAATTCTCTGGAAGTTTCGCGCAATCTAGTAATTACTAAAGTTAAACCAAAAAGTCCGAACATTGACAGCATTCCTAAAGTAATGAAAGTTCCTTGCAAACCTTCATTAGTTTTGTGCATTAAACTATCTAAAGAACTGCTAATTTCTAATACTCCTCGCACATCCCCAACTTTCCAATCTGTTTTCGGACTGCTGGGGTGTGTGTTATGACAATTTACACAACTAGGTTGCAGAATATCTGCTTGGGTGTATCGCAATTTTAGGCTACCTTTTGATTTGAAAAACCGAAAAAAAGGGCGGTCTGGATGTAATCTTAAATAACGTAATGCTTGTAATTCAAAATCATCTCTTGCACCGCCTTCTGCTTGCCGCCAAGGAAAGGGATAATCGCTGTATAATCTAACTGACATTCCCGCATTTCTTTCAATTACTTCTTTACCTAGTTCGATTAAATATGTAGCTGGTAAAGGTATAGCTCCTTCTTTATTTTTATAATCATGGGTGACAGTAATGCCGTGTATTTCTTTTACCTGATTAACAGCTTCCGAACTGTAAAGTGTACGTGCTGTTTGGATAGTTTGTGCGTATAAAGCTGCATTTTCCAGTGCTTGAGATTCGATCAAATTCCATGACAAACGAGAGACATTCCACAACGCGCCTGCAACTCCCGTGCAGAAAAGAATTGCTAAAATCAAAATAGTCCGTTTGTAGAGCAGTTTCAGCACTGTTAGTTTAGATTTTTCTCCTAATTGCTGTATTTTCTGCCCAAATACTTGCGGAGTTTGATAAAAGGTTTTGAGATTCATTGAATCTTTCCTGCTTTTTGCTCAAGCAATGTCTTAATATAAAATTTCTTAAATTACTAGTATAGATCTTTATTTTAAATTTGTCTGTATTCACTTTTAATTAGCTGTGATTCATGCTATTAATTTAATAGCAGAATCACGAATATTTTTTAATGGGGAGAGCGATCGCCACCCCACAGCGCTTTTACCAACTTATCTGTTAATTCATTTCCTAACATTTGCGCCGCCATTTTATTACCTGGATCGCGTTCAGCAATGCTACGACGGACAAATAAATCCCGCTCAAACAAAGCTTTTTGCATTGATTCTGGAACAGCTTCAGCTACATCTATCCAACCTAACCAACGATCTAACATTTCATGGGAAATTGTGCGAATTAGCGCCAATAAATCTTCTGTAGGCGGACAAGTGTAACATAAACTAATTGGCGATTGAAATAGCCGAATGTGCAAACTTTTACTGATGAATGGAGACAGACGGGAATCAGCTTGTAAAGTTAAAAATGTTTGATTAACTGGTTCATAGTAGCGATTTAAATCATCTAAATTCAGCAAAATATCGTTGCGAGGAACGTAATCAATATAAAACAGAATATTGCCAAAAGTGCTAAATTCAAACGCTAAATGCGGAACAGCAATGTGAGGTTTTAACCAAGTAGTTAAGCGCATGGTGCTAAAACCAGTTTTGGTGTTACGCAGCCAAGAATGCACCAACCAATCAATTTCTGAACCTGAAAAAGTTTTCATTGAACCTTTAACATTAGGATCAATTCCAGTATAATCTTCTAAATCTTTTGCCGAGGGATCTGGATGTAGCGTAAAACCTGCTTCTATTTTTTGGCGAAGTTCGTTGCTAATTTGCCAAAGCTGTTCAAATACTACGCTGTTGTCTAGATTTGGCTGTGGATTAACCATTGTCAATTATCTCTGCTATGTTTATGGTTTAAGCGATCGCTATTTTAACTTTAATCATGATTGACTTCACTATTTGGGATCAACTTTTGCGCCAATACGTAGATAACTTTGGTCGTGTTAATTACTCTGCTTGGCAAAGAGAAAATCATCAAACTCTGACTAATTGGTTAAAAGATTTAGAAACTTTGAATTATTCGCCCTCTTCTAACCCCAACGATCAATTAGCATTGTGGATAAATCTTTACAATGCTTTCACTGTTTCAGCAATTTTAAATCACTATCCAATTAAATCTATTTTGCCGAAAATTTGGGGTATTTCTAATTGGTTAGCTTTCCTGTGGTTTTTTAACCGTCCAGCTTACAAATTTGCCGGAAAACGTTACAGTTTGGGGAAAATAGAGCATGGAATTTTGCGTAAAAAGTTACAAGATCCGCGCATTCATTTTGCCATCGTTTGCGCTTCTATTGGTTGTCCTTTGTTACGAAATAGCGCCTATTTTCCAGAAACAGTGCAACAGCAATTAGCGGAAGATGCAAGTCGCTTTATTAATAACTCTGATAAAGTTCGCTATGATTTCCAAACTAAAACGCTGTTTTGTAGTAAAATTTTTAAATGGTATCGCCAAGATTTTCTTGCCGTTTCTCCTTCCATTCCTGATTACATTCGCACTTATTTAAAAACTGATTTACCTTTTGATGCTAAAACTCCCATTGCTTATTTACATTATGATTGGAGTTTAAACGAACAATAAGCAAAAATTTTAACGAATATCTTGATAGAACTTTTTCAAATATTCAGGCGAAACACCCAAACCCCATAAAATGCCAATGTAAAGATAGATAGCTGTAGCTTTTAAAGAACCCCAATGGGCGACTCTGCGATCGCTACTTTGCACAATCCGATTTACTTGTTTAATTCTGCCTTTTTGCACTAATTTTAAACACAAATCTGCTTCTTCCATAATCGGAATATTAACATCAAAACCCCCAACTTCTAAAAAATCACTGCGACGGCAAAACATCACTTGATCGCCAAACAAAAGCCGTAAACCTTTAACAAACAAATGGGGTTTAAAAATTAGTGGTGCGTAATAGGTTTTGAGATAGTTATGTAGAGAAATTGCCCAACGAGTTGTAGTAGCACCTGTCATCAAAGAAATGAAACCACCACAAGCAATATTTTTGTTAGTTAATGTTTGTTCAATTACTGTAACTAAGTCATCAGGAACTAAAGTATCAGCGTGTAAAAAGCAGAGAAAATCTCCGGTAGCAGCGATCGCACCTTGATTCATTTGTCGAGAACGTCCCCGGTTTTCGCAAGTAATAACTTGTACATTTGCCGCTTCCGCAATGGCGATCGTTTCATCTTTACTTCCCCCATCAACTATGATTATTTCTTTCGCTGGAGGGTCAAGCAAGCTGAGGTTTCGTAAAGTGCGACCCAAACAGCTTGCTTCATTCAAAGTAGGAATAATAATGCTAACGTCAGACATCAAAAAACTTTTCCATTCACACAGTTAAAGGTTGCAATTTTGACCTTTGAGGCATTTTCAAAATTTCCCGCGCTTGTGCTGGTGTTGCTACCTCCCGACCTAAAGTTTCTGCCATTTTTACTATCTTATCTACTAATTCACCATTATGGGGTTTACCAAAGCGACTATAAGGCCAATCTCCTAGTCCAATACCAACATGACCTCCTAAAGTAATCACCCAAGAAGCTAAAGGCATAACATCACCATTCCAACACATTACTAACCATTGAGCATCAGAGGGAATAGAACTAATTGCTGCTTGTAAATTGGGGAGTGTGGGCAAAAATCCACTGGGGATAATTTCTCCAGTAAATACTAATTCCCACAGTGTATTTTTGGAGTGAATGCCCATTTCTTGAAAACAAAGTGCAGTGCGAATTTGTCCAATATCCCAGCAAACTGTACTAACAAAAATATTATGTTCATTCAATTTTTGCAGCACTTCTCGAATGCGATCGCGTGAGTTACTGTAAACTTGATCGTATGTAGTAAATTGCTTGGTTTCTGGTTCCCAAAAATCTACATTAAAAGAGCCAAATTCCAAAGGCACCATGTCAACACCTAAAGCCGGATCTGCCTCGGCTGCGAGAATATGTCTGACGCGCTCTTCCGCACTATTTTTAGTAGTAACGTAGCCCAAAGTAGGATCGACAATTAAATCAGTTTTCTCCCTAATTCCTTGGATAACTTCTAAATAAAGTTCTACATCATTTAACCATTTTCCGCTAACAGGATCGCGTCCGTGCCAATGAAAAATTGATGCCCCCGCTTCCCAAGCACGTACCGCTTCCCGGATAATTTCTTTTGGACTGTAGGGAAACTCTGAATTATCTTTCCGGTAATCCATATCATTGCAGCGACATTCAATGATTAAGGGTAATTCACTGTTCATCATCTTGTCTCCCATGTTTTCTAAAGTTTATCTATATTGAAATATTTTTAAGTATATCGTCAAGTGTATTCTCAATTTGGGTAAAATAAATCTTTAGAGGTATGCGATCGCACCCAAAAATAATTAAAATTTGCCTGTGGACAATCGCTGGAAACATCATGAATTCTCCTGATTTTAACATCGATAAAGTGTTGCTAATTGGTGTTACGGGTGGCACAGGTGGAAACGTAGTCAAGGGATTTTTGGAACAAGGAATAACCCATCTGCGTGCTACCACCCGGAAAATTGACTTGAGTCGCCCTTCTTTAGCCAAAATAAATGATGCCGGAGTCGAACTTTTTGAGGCTAATTTAGATGATGAAAAATCTTTAGCAGCTGCTTTTACTGGAATTTCTCATGTTTATTGTCATGCCACTTCCGCTGATTTGTCTAAAGCCGATCCTTTAGAAATTGAAAGAGCAAAGCGAGTTGCTCAAATTGCTAAGAATGCCAACATCAAACATTTTGTTTATAATTCCGCAGGTGGGGCTCAAAGAAATTCAGGAATTAGTCATATTGAACAGAAATATAAAGTAGAACAAATTTTGCAACAAACAGGTTTACCAACTACTATGTTGCGTGCTTGTTTGTTCATGGAGGAATTTTGGAAAAAATACACAAGACCATCAATTCTCAAAGGTAGTTTTCCCTTTTCTATTCAGCCAAATAAACCATTACATTTAATTACAACCAAAGATTTGGGTCGTGTTGCTGCTTATGTTATGAAACATCCCGAAAAATATATTGGTAAAGAGATTGAACTTGCTGGGGATATGCTAACACCAAAACAAATGGCAGCAGAGTTTTCCCAAGTACAAGGAATTCCTGTAGTTCATAAAGAAATACCTCCTTGGATTTTCTTACTATTGTTCAGAAAAGAACTGTTTGATTTAATTCAATGGTATCGAAATAAAGGTTATCAAGCAGATGTTAAGTATTTAAGAGAAGAGGAATTTCCCGGATTGTTGACGACTTTTAAGGAATTTTTGCAAGAAACTAATTGGGCTAATCAGGAACTTACTTATGAATCTCTATAGGTACGTAGTTGCGCTTCAGCGCCAATAAGAGCGCTGAAGCGCAACAACGTACTTGGCAAGACAAATTACCAGCTTATATTTCATAATTCATTTATTAGTAGGTTCTAAATCAGGTATATTTGTATTGTAAGTTCCTGGGGGAAATTTTGTTGTCGGTGAGCTACAAGCTACATACTTATTATTAACAGAAATTACGACTACTGGATTGGTACTACAGGAAACAGGAGTTAAACCTTCTTTAGTGAAAAAAGCTGAAATTTTGTTAGTAACAGCAAAAGGAATTACTTGATTTGGTTGATTAGAAACTATTACCCAAGGCAACTGAGTTTGATTAATTTGTCTCTCATCCTCCCGTAAAATATTACCCTCTAAAGCTGGACTGGGTGATGGTGGTAAATTCGTTTGTGCATATAGTTTATTGGTTTGTGAAAGATTTGCCAACCCGAGGAAAAATATAGTACTGACCAAACTAATATATTGTGAATGCCAATACATGACAAAACCTCCATGAAAGTATCAGTTGATTCATCATTTACTTAATATTCACATTCTGCACTGTTTTTTGAAATTAATAAATTTAATTTCCTAAGAACTAATTTTTTCCAAAAAGCTTGTGAGTAAGCCTTGATTCTGTTGGACATAGGTTTGTGTCAGTGTGATTAACCGATTAATATTTTCATCACTGGCATCATCTATGGCATTTTTCATTATTTTGGGTTGCAGGCGAAAATAACGAGGCGAGGCTTCATCTTCCATTTCTGGAGGATTCATAACTTGCTTACTAATGTAATCATTAACATCAGCAGAAGCGTCCATAAGTACTTCAATTAAACGCCCTTGCCAAATCCACTGAATTAATCCCCAGGAGCGAACTTTGGCAAAAGGAATAGTTTGAGTAGCATCTCCTGTACCAATAGAAAGTACCGCAATATCTTTGATAGGATTTTCTAGTCGCAATGCTTCTGCAATTGCACAAGCTGAAGGGTTATTTGCTCCAATACCACCATCAATTAATGAGTAGGTTTTTGATTCAGCTGTGAGTAGATGGGCGGGAAAGAAAGTAGGTGCTGATGATGAACAAACGCATATTTCCCAGATGGGATTATTGCTCCAGGGTTTGTAAGTTTGCCAGTTCTTAAAAACTATGAATTGTCGATCGATCGTATCGTAAGCTGTGATTAATAATTTTGGTGATTTAATATCTCCAAATTTGGTGTAACCAAATTCGGTTTGTAACACTTCTATTAAACCTCTATCTGAGTATTTAGGTGCAGATAACCCATATTTCAGCATTAAACTCAACCGTTGGGATGATAAAATACTAGTGTAGGGGAAAATTCTTTTTCCTCTTTGGCGATACAGTTGAATAATTTCTTCGCTTTTTTTACCAAGAGCGATCGCAGCTGCTAAAATTGACCCAGTAGAAGTACCTGCAATTAAATCAAAGTAACGATTTAAAGGTACTTTGACAATCTTCTCTACTTCTGCCAAAATAACGGCTTCAATAACACCGCGAATTCCTCCTCCATCCAAACTTAATATCCGAAAAGGCATCTTTTTATTTTCCTTAAATTAGTAGTGTTGCACCCTGGTAATATCGATCGTAATTTTACCGCCAAACTCAGGAATTGGCGCAGCAGGTTTTGTTAATCTTACTCTAACTTTGGTGACTTTAATTGATTCTAGGATACTTGATGCGATCGCCTCTGCCAATTTTTCCACCAAGGCGAATTTAGCAGTCTTCACCAAACTTTTTACCTTTTCAATTGTCGTGCGATAATCCAAAGTATCGGCAATAGCGTCACTTTTTCCCGCCAGGGTTAAATCTAACCACAAAGTAACATCTACCTCAAACCATTGCCCTAAAACCTGTTCTTCCGGTAAATAACCCGTGTAACCGTAACAGCGAATACCAGTAATTTCAATTGAGTCCATAAAAATTGCCTAAACTAAATTTTCTAGTTCATTTTCTGGATAATGGCTATCAGACAAACCTATTATATCTTCCATATTACTTTGAATTGTCCGACAAATTTGGTCTAATGGTATGTCATTTGGATCGTAACCAAATGGTTCTTGAATTTCATTACCGATCTCTTCAATACCAAACAAAGCAAAACTAATTAAAAATACTAGAAAAGCCGTTAACCATTCGGAATTACTCACTAACTGAAAAGGCAAAAAGAAACAATATATCAGCAACAATCGCTTTAAATAAATCACATAAGCTAAAGGAATTGGAGTATTTAAAATCCGTTCGCAGCTAGTCAACCCTTCTACTAGTTTATCTATTAACTGATTCATCGCTGTTATCTGATAAGAATTTAAACCACCCTTTTCCCCTTGTTTGTGCAGGTAATCTCCTAGCCAACGAATAATTTCTAATGGTGGGGTTTTTACCTGTTTTAGCTTGACTAATTCTGTGGGAGTTAGCCAGGGTTCTAATTCTTCTGTTACAGGTTCTCTTCGCAAATGCAATTTAGTCGCAATAGCAAAAGCCACTAATAATTTTAATTGTTGATTTTTCTCGGTTTTATCTGTTTCTGACTCCGCCGCAACAACTGTGTAAATTTGTCTAGCTAAACTGCGAATATTGATTACTAATGTACCCCAAGCTTTGCGCCCTTCCCAAAAGCGATCGTAAGCTGTATTAGTCCGAAAAACCAGCAATAAACCTAATACTAAACTGAATACTACATTAGTAGTAATGGTTCCTAAATTATGCCAAGGTAAGGGTAATTTCGAGTAATAAATTAAGGAAATTACTAGTCCAAACAAGCTGCAAATAAAAGCACGAGGTAGCACTTTTATTGCCACCGAACCTTTTAATTGCAAAGCCATTTGAAACCAACTCATCGTTTCTTTAATTAAACTCATTGAATAGGGAAATGGAACGGGGAACAAAAAATTTATGAATTATGAGTTTTTAGTTTTGAGTTCATTCTTGATTCAACTTAAAACTCATAACTCATAACTCAAAACTTTTACTCTAGGGGCAAATCTTGGTGATGGAAAGGTTTAGCATTCTTACCACTATAACTTTCGACAATGTGACCATCTCCAGTTAATTGATATTTGTATGTTACCAAACCTTCTAAACCAACAGGCCCACGCGGAGGCATTTTTTGGGTGCTAATTCCTACTTCTGCGCCAAAGCCATAACGATAACCATCAGCGAAACGAGTGGAACAATTATGGTAAACTCCAGCTGCGTCAACTTGGGCGAGAAAAACTTTGGCAGCTTCGTTATCTTCAGTGACGATCGCATCAGTATGCCGAGAACCATAAGTGTTAATATGAGCGATCGCATCCGCCAAAGAATCCACTATCTTAATTGATAGAATCAAATCACTATATTCCGTTGCCCAATCTGTTTGAGTTGCTGGCGACATTTCGACAATTTCTCTGGCGCGATCGTCCCCCCGCAATTCCACATTTCGCCCTTTTAAAGCCGCTGCTGCTAAAGGTAGAAAATCTGGGGCAATTGACTTGTGAATTAACAAAGTTTCGATCGCATTACAAGCAGCCGGATACTGCGTTTTTGCATCCACAGCAATATCCACCGCCTTAGTAATTTCCGCCGTCGCATCTACATATAAATGACAAATTCCCTCAGCGTGTCCTAAAACTGGAATTCGGGTATTTTCCTGCACAAACCGCACAAAACTATTAGAACCTCTGGGAATAATTAAATCTACATATTCATCCAACTTTAATAATGTCGAAATTTCCTCTCTAGTTGTGAGTAACTGGACAACATTTGGCGAAACATCGGTTTTTGCTAAACCTAAACGAATCGCTTTTACCAAAGCATCACAAGAACGAATCGCTTCTTTCCCACCTTTGAGAATTACCCCATTCCCAGACTTAATTGCCAAACTAGTAATTTGCATCACAGCATCAGGACGGGCTTCAAAAATTATCCCCAAAACACCCAAAGGACAACTAACTCGCTTTAAAATTAATCCCCGATCCAACTGACGATGAATTTCCAGTTTTCCTACAGGATCGGGTAAACGTCCCACATCGCGTACACCTGCGATCGCACCTTTCAACTTAGTCTCATCCAACTTTAACCTTGCATAAAGCGACTTCGAGATCCCTTCCGCTTCAGCAGCTTGACAATCGGCACTATTGGCAGTCAAAATCTCAGGCATCATCGATTCTAACGCTTGGGCGATCGCTTCAATCGCATCATTCCTAGCAGCAGCAGAAAGCATCCCCAACTCTCTTGCTGCTTGGCGGGTAACTTGGGCAATCTCAATTAGCGAACTCGTAGCTATTTGGGAAACAGTCATGGACATTTCTCGATTTGCGGCGTATAGTCCAAGCTTAGTACAAGATTGGTCTTTCAGAGACAGGTGCAGAGTGGTGCGAGTGAGTAAAATATCCATTTTCCAGAATGCTAACCTAGTCCGCTATCTGGAATTGTTGCAAGTATTGGTAACGCGAAATCTTAAAGTCCGTTATCGCGGTTCCATTTTAGGCATCTATTGGTCATTGTTAAACCCCTTACTAATGACCGCAGCTTATACCACAATTTTTGGTATGGCATTTTTACGATATTACGAAAATTCCCTTGCCATTTATATGTTAGAAGTGTTTACAGGTTTAGTGGTAATTAACTTTTTTTCCGCAGCCACTACCCAAGCATTAACTAGTGTAGTCTGCAACGGGGGATTATTGAATAAAATTCGCTTGCCAATCAATGTTTTTCCCCTATCCATGATTGCTGCGAATGTCTTTCAGTTTGTCTGCGGTTCCTTGCCATTTTTAGTAATTGCCACATTAGTAACTTCCCAAAGTTTAATTAATGTGTTAGCTTTGATCCTGCCCTTATTATCCTTAGTTTGCTTTTGTGCAGGAGTGGGATTGATTGTCAGTGCGCTATTTGTTTTCTTTCGGGATTTGCCATATTTCTATGAATTAGTTGTGTCCCTAATGTGGTTTAGCTCTCCCATATTTTACCCAATAGAGATTGTTCCGGCAAATATTAGACCAATTTTAGCCCTTAACCCCCTCACTTGGATTATTGGCAGTATTCGTCAGATTGCCTTGTCAGGAGACTTACCAGACCTCAGCTTAATTGGCACTTCTTTGTTCACTAGTTGTGTAGTTTTAGCTGTAGGATGTAAATTGTTTGATAGTTGGCGATCGCAATTTATGGATTTATTATAAATGCAAGCAATCTGCTTAGAACAAGTATCCTTATGGCGCAGAACCCAAGAAGAGTTTTCTTATGACTTGAAGAAAACAATTTTGTCAGTTCTGGAAGGCAAATATCATAAACCCATCAAAAAGTTAGTCTTAGATCGGGTTGATTTAACCATAACAGCAGGCGAAAAAGTAGGCATTATTGGTGTCAATGGTTCGGGAAAATCCACCCTGCTAAAAGTGATTTGCGGAATTTTAAAACCAACGCACGGTCAGGTGAAAGTCTGGGGAAAAATCGCGCCGATGATTGAATTAGAAGCAGGTTTTGATCCAGATTTATCGGTGATCGATAATATCATTTTGTATGGGGTAATGCTGGGATTTTCTCAAAAACAAATGCGCCAAAAAATCGATTCGATTTTAGCTTTTGCGGAATTAGAACAATATGTTTCAGTACCCTTAAAAGCTTTATCATCTGGAATGGTAGCAAGGTTGGGTTTTGCGATCGCCACTGATATCGAACCAGATATTTTAATTTTAGATGAAGTCCTTGCAGTCGGTGACGAAAGATTTAAAAAGAAATGCAAACAGCGCTTAAAAAATTTCTGGGATGCTAATGCTACAGTTCTTCTGGTATCCCATGAATTAAATTTAGTTGAGCAATTTTGCGATCGGGTAATTTGGTTAGACCAAGGTAAAATCAAATCTATTGGTTCAGCCAGCGAAGTCATTGATTATTATCGGGATATGGTCAGTTTAACAACCCCCACTTTCGTGTAAAAATTCCCCTTCCTAAAGTTTTACTAACAAAGGCTGACAACCATCCCTTCCCTGAGTATTGATCGAAACAGATATACTCCGTTAGGTTGATGAATATGTCACTGCAAGCAGGCATGGAAGCCATTAAGCAAAAGCGTTATCAAGAGGCGATTAATCTCTTGGAAAAATTTTGTGGGCAATGTTTAGACGATCGATCTGAAGATTATTTGCGGGGGCGAATGTGGTTAGTAGCAGCTTATCAAAAGACTAACCAAAATCAAAAAGCGATCGCCTTATGTCAGCAACTTAGCAAAAGCACCAATCCCAAAGTTTCTCAATGGGCAAAACAAACCTTAGAATCCCTAAATCCATCAAATTCATCAGCGATTACTAATACTAAACGTGCAGCAGGCTTAGGTGTCAAACTAGCAATGGGAGGTGTAGGTGGAAATCTCGCTTTAGCCTCCATTGTCACCATGACATTATTATTTGGCATGGTGTTTGTGTTAGCTTTAGCTGTTGTCTTTATTTACAATAGTGAAAACCCAACTTTGGGATTGGGAATTGCGATCGCTTTTACCTTAATTTTCAATCTCGCCGCTTTTTTCCTATCACCTTACTTGATGGATATAATGCAAAGCTGGCTGTATAAAACTCGCTGGATAGACTTAGCAGAACTAGAAAGCAAAAGTCCCGAAACAGTAGCAGTAATTCAGCGAGTTTGTGCCGAAAAAAACCTTAAACAACCCCGTTTAGGAATAATTGACGACCAAAATCCCACCGCTTTTACTTACGGTTCTTTACCCAACAGCGCCCGTTTAGTAGTCAGCGAAGGACTGTTCACCTATCTAAAAGATGACGAAATTGCCACCGTTTACGCCCATGAATTAGGTCATATTGTACATTGGGATTTTGCGGTAATGACAGTAGCCGCAACATTAGTCCAAATATGTTATTTGCTGTACGTCTTTTTGCGAGAATTAGGCAGTGGAAATAGCAACAATAGCGCCAAAGATGCTGCCGGGGGAATTGCTTTAGCCGCCTATTTGTTTTATATCATTGGTACTTACTTAATCCTGTACTTGTCTCGCACTAGAGAATACTTTGCCGATCATTTCGCCGCCGAAACTACAGGCAATCCTAACGCATTATCTCGCGCCTTAGTGAAAATCGCTTACGGCATTTTAGAAGAAAGTCAACAAAACAAAGAACCAAGTAAATTAATAGAAGGTACTCGCGCTTTAGGAATTTACGATCATAAAGGTGCAGCAGCAACCGGAACTGCTTATCGCGCCGCCTCTCGTCCAGAACAAATCGGAAGAGTCTTTCTTTGGGATATGTTTAATCCTTGGGGTTGGTGGATGGAATTAAATTCAACTCATCCATTAACCGGAAAAAGAGTTCGCGCCTTAAGCACTTATGCCGAACAACTAGGTTTAGAAACCGAGTTTGACATGAGTCGAGTCGTGCGAGAAGGTAACACTTTGAACAAAGGGAAACTTTATGGTAACTTTGTGTTGGATATCTTCCTTTATCTATCGCAAACAATTGGTTTCTTCACTGGGTTAGCGATCGGAATTATCCTCTTGATCCAATCCCCAGAATCAGTACAAAGCTTTGGTTTATTGTTAGCTTCTCCGTTAATTGGTTTAGGAATAGGAACATTATTCAAAACCTTTGTTACCTATCCTGATTTCAGTCACGCCGCTGACACAGATATGATTTCGTTAATGTCCGATCCTTATGCCAGTCCTTTGCGTGGTAAACCTGCAAAATTACAAGGCAAACTGATCGGCAGAGGCGACGCAGGTTACGCCTTTGGTTCAGATTTAATGTTGCAAGAACGCAGTGGTTTAATGTATTTACATTATGCTTCTCGGTTTGGTTCGATCGGTAATTTCTTGTTTGGCATGAAACGAGTTAAAAGCCTAATTGGATCGGAAGTGAACACTTTAGGATGGTTCCGTCGCGGCATCGGATCTTGGATGGATTTAATCCGTTTAGAAAGTACCAACGGCACAACTGTCAGAAGTTACCATCGTTTTTGGGCATTAGTTTTTGGTAGTGGCGCAATTATTTTAGGCTTGGCTATTATCCTGCTTTTGCGCTAACCATAATACCCTTCATCCAAAACCTTGTAGAGACGTTATATATAACGTCTCTACATATATAACCTCTCTACATTATGCAATATCTCAGTTTAAGATAAATCTTTGCCTTTTTTAGCACAACTATCCAAAGCGAAAATGCTCATAGTCAACAACCCTAACAAAGTTCCAGGTTCAGGAACTCGTTTGGAAACAGAAACCTCTACATTCCATGTAATACTTTGCTCTAAACGATCGCGTTTAATTCTCACCCAATCTGTAGGATCAAAAGCTTTAGCTGTAATCTTGTAAAAACCTGGATCGAAACCATAATTTGCCAAATCAAACCACTGATTTATAGCACCAGGTATTAAAATATCATTCACATACCAGTTAACATTAATCACATTGGGATCTATAGGCTTTACCCAAATTCGATCGGGATTAAATAAAGTAATGGTATTGTCCAGCCAACTGTCCAAAGGATTTACTAAATCATAAATATCTAAAATAATCTTTTCTCGACTTACCGCATCAAAAAGCTGACCTAAACTCCGCATTTTAGAATTCATAGAAGGTCGAAACAAACCTCTTTGGTAAAAACCAGCACCCTCATAAGCACCAATAACTCCAATACCCGGTTGAACATAACCTAGCCACTGTGACCACTTATCTCCTCTAGGAGATTTAGTAATATTAATTGCTGTGGGTTCTGGACCCGTATAAATTGCTAAATCGTTATAATCATATTCATCAGCTAACTTATTAAAACTATGTCCTAACTCATGGAGTGCAATTTCTGTAGAATTGCTATTTCCACCCGCATAAACAGCAAAATATCCACCACCCCCTCCATATTTAGTATCATTAACAGTTAATAGCCGAACTTCTGCTAATGAAAGGTCAGGTAGATTATTGACTAAAGCTTGGTTAGCTTTTGCTTCATTAATATAAAGTAAACGCTCCGTTACTCCGTCAAAATAGTAACTCGCATCCAATGCAGTATTGCGGAAAATACCATTAGGAGGAATATCTGCTCCCCTTTCCGAGGAAATAATATCTAAACGGTGAACATTAAAAAAGTTCTTATACCTGGGATATGGGTCTTCATTTCCAAAAAACATCCAATTCAGCATCGCATTAATATCATTGTTGTAGGTGGTATTAATATCTGCTGCTGTATAACCATCTCCCAGAAACACTATATCAACTCGGTTACTTGATGGCCCATTATCCCACAGTTTTAAGTAAGCGCCTTGAGCAACCTCTGGGATTACCAGTATCATACTGATAGTAGCTGCTGATAATTTCAGGGATTTTGATACAAATTGTAACATGGCTCTTCCGCAAATTTACTAGTACTATTCAACAGTAAGTTTAGCTATTACGGAAGTATTGAGTTTATCCTCTTCAAAAAATAAATTATATATCAGTCCGATCGCCATTTTTTTGCGCCGCCAACTTAGCTTTTGCTTGTTGCCAAAGTTGTTCCAACTCTTCTAAAGAATAATCCGAAAGCGGGCGGTCTGTCGCTGCCTCCATTTTCACAATTCTTTGAATAAAACGTTGATTTGTTCCCTGCAAAGCAGCCGCCGGATCTAATTCATACCACCGCGCCAAATTAATAATTACAAATAACAAATCGCCTAATTCTTCTTGTTGCCGTTCCTTACTTTCATGTTGAATAGAATAGCGAAACTCTGCCAATTCTTCATTAAACTTTTCCCAAACATCCTCAATTTTGTCCCATTCAAAACCGACAGCCGCCGCTTTTTGGGAAATTTTCATTCCCGCAGTTAAAGGTGGCAAAGTCCGAGCATAACGACTAATTTTTGCACTAAGTAACTCTTGCTGCTTTAGAGTTTCTCCCTTTTCAGCCGCTTTAATTTGTGACCAATTTTGCCGCACTTCCTCAACACTTTCCACAGCCACATCACCAAAAACATGAGGATGTCTGCGAATTAACTTTTCGGTAATTCCTTCAACCACTTCTTTAATGGTAAATTGTTCAGATTCGCTAGCAATTTGTGATTGTAAAACTACTTGTAACAGTAAATCTCCTAATTCTTCGGCGATCGCACTTTGCTCACCACATCTAATCGCATCAACAACCTCATAAGCTTCTTCAATTACGTAGGGAATTAAAGATTGAGGAGTTTGCGCTAAATCCCAAGGACAACCACCATAAGGCGATCGCAACTGCGCCACCACCTCAATTAACTTTTGCCATGCCACCACCGAATCCTGCGTCATTATCCCCTTCTCCAAAAAGTACAAAACTATAACCGAACAAACTAATCTGACAGCGTAAGTCCTCTGATCTCAATGGAGCATGAAGTCACGGCGTAGGGGTAATTCATGAATTACCCCTACGAGTGCAAAACAGAACAAATTGCTTTAATCCTCTCCCCTGCTCCAAGAACACCTAACTTGCTGGAGTTTCAGGAGATAAAGCAGGCGGAATTTCTTCGTGAGTTACAGTCAAATTTTGCACCACAAACGGCAAATAAGCACCCTTTAAACCCGACTTAATGCGTTCTGGAGTTTCCGCATAAATCACAAACAGTGGATGTATTTTATCAGCACCCTCACTCAAAATATGTTTGTACCGGGAAGGCATCACCCACTCGTAACCATTATCCAAATAAACCTGAGTTTGTCGCCACCGATTTAACAGTTCCGAAAACTCTTCATCAGGACGATGGATGAACACTAAAATTTCTGCACCCGTTTTAATTTTCCATTCCGGGTCACACATTAAAACTGCTACATCACAGGGTAAACAAGTTGCAAGTCGTCCTGGTTTTACTACACCACTATGTTTTGCCGATGTGTTATTTTGACTTAAACGCACGATCGGCAATGGGATAGTGATTAAACTTTCTTGTGGTCGGCGCAGACTAGGAATTAGCTCAAAATAGGGTCGATGTTGCTTCAGTAGCTCGATCGCCCCTATTTGGCTACTATACTCTGCAAGTAACTCTTCGTAATGGAATTGCTGTATCGACATTATCCTAATTGGAACTGCGATGGTTTGCCAAATTCTTCTCTGATTTTAGATAGCCCAAACAAACGGCATCTCTATCGATTAGCCTAACTTATCGAACACTGCAAACATTGGTAGATACATCGACAACAAAATCGAACCCACAATAGCAGCAATACCCACCATCATCAGTGGTTCTAGCACACTTGTTAAAGCTTTCACAGCTTGTTCGACTTCATCTTCATAGAAATCGGCAACCTTCATCAACATTTTGTCAATTTCCCCGGTTTCTTCCCCAATACTGATCATTTGAATTGCCAGAATCGGGAAAACTTTTTCTCGTTGCAAAGCAAGGCTAATCATCCCCCCACCTTGAATTTCTTTTCTCGCCGCTTCGATCGCATTAGAAATAACCACATTACCCGCCGTATCCCGCACAATTTCCAAAGAAGTCAAAATTGGTACACCAGAACGAGTTAAAGTCCCAAAAGTGCGGCAAAAACGCGCCACCGCAGTTTTTTCCGTCAAATCACCAATAATTGGAGCTTTCAGGAAAAACTTGTCCATTTGTAAGTGACCTACCGGAGTTTTGTAATATTGCTTATAGGCAATATTCAACCCTACAATCACACCAATAACAACAAATACCCAGTAATTTCTTTTCGGTTCTGGCAGGAATGGACCCCGAAAAATTTCACTAATTCCCATCATAATTTGGGTAAACAATGGCAATTGCGTTCCCAAATCTTCAAAAATCTTCGCAAAAATTGGTAACAGAAATGTCGTCATCCCAATAAAGATCAGCACAGCCAAACTTCCCACCGCCACCGGATAAGACATCGCCGACTTAATTTGGTTTTGTAGTCTCGCCGCATCTTCTAATAATTTCGCAATCCGGTTTAAAACCTCATCGAGTACCCCACCAACCTCCCCAGCTTCTACCATTGCCACATAGAGGTTATCAAAGCAATCGGGATGTTTTCGCATTGCTTCTGCCAGAGCAATCCCCTCATTTACATCTGCACTAATCCCCACCAAAGCTTTTTTCAACTTCGGATTAGTACATTGTTCAGTTAATACCCCCAAGGCTCTCACCAAAGCCACTCCAGCATTTACCATTGCCGCAAATTGGCGAGAGAAAATCGCTTTATCCTTGACAGTGACCTTCGCCATTGCGGCTTGAAAATCAAAGTCTTTCAAGCTAAAGCTTTTTGCTTCCTTGAGGTCTTGAATTGTCATTCCCTTCTCTCTCAGAAGCGCACGGGCATCCCTGATAGATCCGGCAACTACTTTTTCTTTTTTGGCAACTCCTTGAGAGTCTCTAACTTGGGCTAAGAAAGTAGGCATAGTTAACACCAAACTTTTTGTTTAATTTATTTTTGTTTAGGCGGTAATTGGTCATTGGTAGTTGGTAGTGGGTGTTAGGAGTTAGTAGGACAGTCAAAATGCTTAAATTCTCGCAAGGAAGTAGGCAAAACCCATCACTTAAAACTTTTACCTACTACCTACTACCTACTACCTACTACCTATTACCTAACACCGCTATCCTAACTTAACTTAGTGGGCCGATCCGACTTTTACTCCAGCTGGTGCTGGCCCAATTAACCTTTGTAATTCATCAGGTTTAGAAGATTTACTCATGGCAGCCTCGTAAGAAATAGCCCCTGATTTGTAGTAGTTAGCTAAGGACATTTCCATAGTTTGCATCCCCAATTTACCTCCGGTTTGAATCGCCGAGTAAATTTGGGAAGTTTTGCCCTCCCGAATCAAGTTAGAAATAGCAGGTGTAATCACCATAATCTCCTGAACCATTACCCGACCATATTCCCCTGGTTTAACATTTTGTTTTGGTACCAAGTTTTGGCTGAATACAGCTACCAAAGAGTTAGAAAGCATCGCCCGAATTTGGGGTTGTTGAATTGGCGGGAATACGTCCAACATCCGGTCAATGGTCTGAGCAGCTGAGTTTGTGTGCAGAGTGCCAAATACCAAGTGACCTGTTTCGGCTGCGGAAATTGCCAAGCCGATCGTTTCTAAGTCCCGCATTTCACCTACCAGGATTACATCTGGGTCTTCCCGTAATGCTGCTTTCAAGGCATTAGCAAAACTCTTAGTATCTTCACCTTTTTGCCGTTGGTGAACCAAGCTTTTAATATTGGGAAATACATATTCGATCGGATCTTCCACCGTCAGAATATGTTCGTTTCGCGTGCGGTTGATCAAATCGATCATCGCCGCCATCGTCGTCGTTTTTCCAGACCCCGTTTGTCCAGTCACCAGCACCATGCCTCTCGGTCTTTCGGTGGCTTCCCGCACCACATCTGGCAACCCCAATTTATCGAAATTCGGAATCTTAGAAGACAAAGCTCGCAAACAAGCCGCCCAAGCCCCCCGTTCCCGGTAAACATTCACCCGGAACCGAGCTAATCCTTTCACCCCATAAGCACAGTCTAATTCCCAGTTCTGCTCCAACTCTTTCCGTTGCGAGTTATTGAGCATACTAAAAATTAAGCGTTGACACTCTTCTGCCGTCATCGGCTCCTCGCCCACAGGCCCCAATTTACCACTGACCCGGAAATAGACAGGTGCGCCAGCTTGGATGTGCATATCCGAGCCGCCCATCTCAATTAATTGTTCCATTAAGTCTTCAATCATCATTTCCATCGGCATAAGACTGTCTCCGTTAGCAGTAGATTTATTTGTTTAGTATTCTTAGTTTGCCCAAATAGTTTTGGTCATTTGTCATCTTTCTTTTGTTTTTTTTGCTCATTGCTAGTTGTTCGATGCACCTTTAACCAATGACTCAATGACCAATAACTTAATGATGCTATTCGCTAAACCTGAGTGTTAAGCAGTAAGGACATTCGATCCACTCCTGTTGTAATCCGGCATCACAAACCCGACAGGTAAGGGCGCTCTTGCGTTTGGCTTTTAATTCTGCTTCTAACCCAGAATCAGTAAAGGTAACGCGCTCTACTTCTTCCAAGGTAGTCCGTCCTTCGCGCACCAATTGTAAACTGTATGCCAAAAGTGTAACCATGCCTTCTTCTACAGCCGTTTCTTTGATGCGTTCTGTGGGTGCGCCTTGACTAATTAAAAGTTGCAGATTTTCTGTAACTTTCAATACTTCGTAAACCCCAACCCGACCTTTGTAGCCGACTCCCTTACAAGTTTTGCAGAGGTTTTTATCATTGGGTCTTTCGGCTGGTGGGATGGTATTCGCCTTGTAAATTAACAGGTCTACATCACCCGAAGCAGTTAAACCAAAGCGTGCTAGTTCTTCGGGTGCGGGTGTGTAGGGAATGCGACAATCAGGACAAACGCGCCGCATCAACCGTTGTGCCAATACACCGAGTAAAGCACCAGACACCATGAATGGTTCTACGCCCATTTCATCTAGACGAGCGATCGCACCTGCCGCATCATTCGTGTGTAAAGTGGTTAATACTAAGTGACCTGTTAGAGCCGCTTCGATCGCTGTTTTCGCCGTTTCCTTGTCCCGCGTTTCACCCACCAGAATCACATCAGGATCTTGTCGTAAGAAAGCCCGCAGCGCGTTAGAAAAATCTAAGCCTTTTTCCCGAATTACTTGTACCTGAGTAATCCCAGCCAAAGTGTACTCGATCGGGTCTTCCACCGTACTAATATTTACACCCGGATCGTTCCGTTCTGCCAACACCGAGTATAAGGTAGTTGACTTACCAGAACCCGTCGGCCCCGTTACCAGAATCAACCCAAACGGACGACTAGCCATTTCTCGGACTAACGCCAAACTCTCTTGATTAGTAATTAACTTATCCAATCCCAGCTGGGTTGAGGAATTATCCAAAATCCGCAGCACCACCTTTTCCCCATAGCGGCTGGGCAAAGTATTCACCCGGAAGTCAATCTTACGTCCATTAAACATCCGGCGAATCCGACCATCTTGTGCTTGTCGTCGTTCCGCAATATCCAAATCAGAAATTACTTTAAACCGAGCCGTCACCGCCGGAATAATTTGCTTCGGTAAAGGATCAAAAGCCTGTTGCAACACCCCATCCTTACGGAACCGAATCCGTAAAGTTTCTTCTTGTGGCTCAACGTGAATATCCGAAGCACCTTCCTGCAAAGCCTTAATCAAAATCTTGTTCACCAAGTTAATAATTGGCGCTGATGACTCCTTACCGTCTGCGTCAAGGTCTTCACCTTCTTCGGGTGCTTCTTCTAAACCTTCTATATTCAGATCGTCTAATAAGCCGCTGACATCGGTTTGCTTTTCCCGTTCCCGTTTTTCTAATCTGTCCGCTTCTTCATCTAAATATTTAGTAATCAGGTGTTCATAGTCTTCTCTGGTAATCACCATCCGTTGCAATGCCAAACCTTGAGGCCGTAAAATCCGGTTCAAGTCATCTAAGGCTTCCAGGTCATCAGGGTTGACCATCGCAATCAGCACACTAGGCGGCTGAGTATCATTTTTAGATAAAGGTACTAAACGATAACGACGACAGATATCAATGGGAATTAAGGAGTCAATCAACTCCCCTAGCTGATTAACTGGGACTTCCGTGATTTCTGGATCAAGCGATTCCACACCAAAGAGAATCTTGAGTTCAAACAGCTGCTGTTTCTTGTACTGACGTAACAAGTCTGGGGGCAACTGTCTTCCGGTAAGCGACTCTAGAATCTCGGTTAACGGTCTTCCTGATGAGCGACTTTCGATCATCGCTTGTTTCATTTGCTCAGGATTAACATAGCCCGCTTGAATTAACTTATTGCCGAAGGGCGAAAAGTTTTGGACTATCAGGCCGGTTGAGGTGCGTTTTGGAAATGATGAAGAGTTAGTCATAGCTGATGCAGAAGTTCTCCTTATAGAGTATTCCCAAAAGTTTTTGCCAAATTTTCACCAGACTGTGATTCTCAAATACTGAATTTTCCGATCCGGGGACTCCCAAAAGCAGAAATTGCCGCTTCAGGAAGCTACACTTTTTCCAGGGAATACAGTACAAGTTTTTCAGTCTGAAATTAAGCTAACATCACAAAATTACCCAGTTAATCGGGATTTGCGGTTAGCAGTACCATTTTTCATAGATGAGCCAGTCAAGGGAGGGTATTTTTCTTCTACCTTTCCAAGATGATAGCCTTAACCAATGCTTCAAGTAGAGGCCGATCTCATAGATTTTGTCTATGTTATGTGAATATAAAAATGGTCGTTGACCCACCCACAAGGCTGTAAACAACATGAAGTAGCGGTAAGACGCTGGCGAAGGAAACTAGCGTGAGTAAGGGGGAAGACGCTTTAATTGCAGGTTGGCTATCGTCGTAAATCCAAGGTAAGCGTGTCGTCAAGCAATTTAACTGCCTGCGGAAGCCAAGCAGCCGCCAGGGTTCCTGCATTGACTGGATAAAGGGGGAAACAAGAGAGATGCTACCTAAGACCATCATCGGCTTAAGTGCCCAATACCCTTGTGGTATGCCCAACGTGGCAATAGCAAATGAGACAGGAAGCCTACACTGTATGGCAGGTCAGTGTAGGTAATTCACGAAAGTATTACCTTGTTCTCTTTGAGCAAAGTACAATAATTAAAAGGGATTGACTAGTTCAAGAAATTAGACAACTAGCTATTCAATGGCCAAGAAAAAGTGACCTTTATTACTGTTTTTTTTGTAAAGTTAAGGGGGAGCTAGCGCAAAATCTATTTTTAGAGTAATTAGTTCGCTGTAGCTAGCAGTCTCTTAACTGGGTGAGTGGACGATGATAGAAGAATCTAAACAGACAGAACAAACGGAAAATATAAACGCTAACGTTGCTGAAGAGAACAACAATTCAGCCCGGATGTCAGCTAATCTGGAAACAGAGCTAAACTCGGACGTAGCCACAACCGATGGGAACTCCGTAAGGGAAACGAATTGGGCAGCAGATGCCGCCCAATGGGAAGAAATGGAAGCGGAAATCGCGGCCTTAGAACAGCAAGTGGCTCAGTTAAAAACTCAACTGGAAGAACGTACCAGCCAATATATGCGAATTGCGGCGGATTTTGATAATTTCCGCAAGCGCAGCCAAAAAGAAAAGGAAGAGTTGGATCAGCAGGTCAAGTGTAATACTCTCTCGTCGCTCTTACCAGTAGTGGATAATTTTGAGCGGGCACAAGCTCAAATTAAACCCCAAACAGACGCAGAAAGAAATATTCACAAAAGCTATCAAAGCATTTACAAGCAAATGGTAACGGCTCTGAAAAGTTTGGGAGTATCGGCGATGCGTCCGAAAGGGCAAGAATTTAACCCAAATTTACATGAGGCGGCGATTCAGGAACCAACTAATGAATATCCAGAAGGAACAGTGATTGATGAACTGATTCCTGGGTATTTTTTGGGAGAACGAGTCCTGCGTCATGCAGTGGTGAAAGTTGCTGCTCCTTTTGAGCACATGGTACCCTCAGAGGAAAGTAGAAGCGAGTCACCGGAAAGTTAAGGGGTGTTGGTGATTTTAGATTTGAGATTGTAAATTCAATTGAAAATCTTTAAAATTTCAATCTACCAAACCTAAGTTACAACAAGCCTGAACAGAAGCACTCTTCGAGAAACTGCCGCGAGCTATGGGAAAAGTTATTGGCATCGACCTGGGCACTACGAATAGTTGTGTCGCCTTTCTAGAAGGCGGTCAACCGATCGTCATACCTAACTCAGAAGGAGGGCGAACCACGCCTAGTATAGTGGGATTTGGCAAAGCTGACGAACGGTTGGTCGGTCAACTGGCGAAGCGACAAGCGGTTATGAATGCCGAAAATACTATTTACAGCATTAAACGCTTCATTGGTCGTCGTTGGGATGATACGGAGATCGAGCGATCGCAAGTTCCTTATAACTGCGTTAAAGGGAAAGACGATACGGTTGATGTGAAAGTCCGCTCTAAAGCTTACACTCCCCAGGAAATTTCGGCGATGATTCTGCAAAAGTTGAAGCAGGATGCGGAAAATTACTTGGGAGAACCCGTAGAACAAGCAGTGATTACGGTGCCTGCCTATTTTACAGATGCTCAAAGGCAGGCAACCAAAGATGCGGGGACGATCGCTGGGCTGGAAGTGTTAAGAATTATTAACGAGCCGACCGCTGCTGCTCTGTCTTATGGTTTGGATAAACAAGATGAAGAGCAGTTAGTGCTGGTATTTGACTTGGGTGGGGGCACCTTTGATGTCTCGATCCTGCAATTAGGTGATGGGGTGTTTGAAGTCAGAGCAACATCTGGGAACAACCATTTGGGTGGCGATGACTTCGACAACTGCATAGTCCATTGGATGATTGAGAATTTCCAAGCAACAGAGGGAATAGACCTGAGTGCTGATAAAATGGCGCTTCAGAGGTTGCGGGAAGCGGCGGAAAAGGCCAAAATTGAACTTTCTAGCATGGTGACGACCTCGATTAATTTGCCGTTTATTACGGCAGATGAAAGTGGGCCAAAACATCTGGAAATGTCACTGACTAAGGCGAACTTTGAAGATTTGGTGAGTCATTTGGTGGAAAGCACGATCGAACCAATGAACCAAGCTCTCAAAGATGCCGATTTGAAGGCAGGGGATATCGATCGGATTATTCTGGTAGGCGGTTCGACTCGGATTCCGGCAGTTCAAGAGGCACTAAAATCTTTTTTTGGCGGCAAAACTCCCGATCGATCTGTAAATCCAGACGAAGCTGTAGCTTTAGGTGCCGCCATTCAAGGCGGCGTGTTAAGTGGGGAAGTAGAAGACCTGCTGCTGTTGGATGTTACACCTCTGTCCTTGGGAATTGAAACTTTAGGCGAGGTGTTTACGAAAATTATTGACCGGAATACCACGATTCCGACGAGCAAATCGCAAGTATTTTCTACCGCAACCGATGGGCAAACATCGGTGGAAATTCACGTCTTGCAAGGGGAACGGGCAATGGCTCGTGATAACAAGAGTTTGGGTAAATTCTTGCTCACAGGGATTCCCCCAGCACCACGAGGAGTGCCACAAATTGAAGTGTCGTTTGAGATTGACGTGAATGGCATTCTCAAAGTAGCGGCGCAAGATAAAGGTACGGGTCGAGAGCAAAGCATTCGGATTACTAATACGGGTGGTTTGACGGCTGCTGAAGTGGAACGGATGCGGCAAGAAGCGGAAATGTTTGCTGAGGATGACCGCAAACGCAAACAGTTAATCGAAATGAAGAATCAGGCAGATAGCTTGTTCTATAGCTATGAATCGACAATGAAAGATAATAGTCAATTCATTAGCGACGAAATGCAAGTCTACGCGAAAGAAAGAGCGGCAGAATTAAGAGGAGCGATCGCCGATCCTTACATCTCTTTAGAAGAGATGAAACAATTAGTAGATAGTTTCCAACAACTGCTTTTTGATATTGGTGCAGCGGTATATCAGCAGGCTAACCAAAGTCAAACTGAATTTGTAGATTCCTACTCCGCCTCCGCTGCGGAACCTGTAGATGAAGCAGTAACCGTAGCTAGTGAGGACGAAGACTTCGATTTCAACTTTGAAGATGAAAACACGGTGAGTGCAGATTACGAAGCCGTAGACTAATAGTAGTTTTGAGTTTTGAGTTTTGAGTGAGAGAGTTAAAATTTTCACTTAAAATTCATAACTGAAAACTTAAAACTATCCTGCCACTCAATTCGAGAGTTTTGAGTTAACTACATAACTTAAAACTCTCTGACTCAAAACTCATAACTTAAAACTTAAACCTGTACCAGTCCTCTATGTCCACCGATTATTATGAAACTCTAGGTGTTGCTCGCAACGCCGACCAAGAAGAAATCAAGCGAGCCTACCGCCGTCTGGCTCGTAAGTACCACCCAGATGTGAACAAAGAACCAGGGGCGGAAGACCGCTTTAAAGAAATTAACCGAGCTTACGAAGTGCTTTCCGAACCAGAAATGCGGGCGCGTTACGATCGCTTTGGTCATGCCGGAGTAGAAGGCGCAGCAGCACAAGGCTTTCAAGACTTTGGCGACATGGGCGGTTTTGCCGATATTTTTGAAAGTTTCTTCAGCGGATTCGCGGGTCAAAGCGGCGGCGTAGGCGGGACTCGCACTGGGCGACGACCCACAGGCCCCGCTAGAGGTGATGACCTGCGATTAGATTTAAAATTAGACTTCCGCGAAGCTGTGTTTGGCGGTGAGAAGGAAATTCGCATTTCTCACCTAGAAACCTGTGAAACTTGCAGCGGTACAGGTGCTAAACCAGGGACTCGACCTCGGACTTGTGCTACCTGTACAGGTTCCGGTCAAGTACGGCGAGTGACACGCACTCCTTTTGGCAGCTTTACTCAAGTTTCCGTCTGTCCTACCTGTAACGGTAGCGGTCAGGTGATAGAAGATAAATGTGAAGCTTGCGATGGTCGGGGTCAAAAGCAAATTACTAAAAAGCTGAAAATTACCATTCCCGCTGGTGTGGATGATGGCACTCGTCTGCGTGTTGCTTCTGAGGGCGATAGCGGTCAACGAGGTGGCCCTCCGGGTGACTTGTATGTATATTTGTTTGTCAACGAAGACGCAGAGTTTAAGCGGGAAGGAATTAATATCCTGTCGCGGATTGAAATTAGTTACTTACAGGCAATTTTGGGAGGTCGGCTGGAAGTCAATACAGTGGATGGCCCACAGGAGTTGACGATTCCCCCCGGTACGCAGCCAAATACAGTTCTAAAATTAGAAAATCGGGGTGTACCAAAGTTAGGCAACCCAGTGAGTCGGGGCGATCACCTGATTACTGTGGATATTGAAATTCCTAACCGAATCACTCCAGAGGAGCGGGAATTGTTAGAAAAGTTGGCTAAAATTAGGGGCGAACGCACTGGTAAAGGCGGTATAGAAGGATTCTTTGGAAATATTTTCCACAAATGAGTAACCCTGCCCTATCAACCCCGGATGCCCAGCTAGACCTGCGAGGCACTCCTTGTCCAATTAATTTTGTCCGCACGAAACTGCGCTTGGAGCAAATGGCTCCCGGTTCTCTGTTGGAAGTATGGTTAGATCCCGGAGAACCGATCGAGCAAGTTCCTGATAGCCTAACGATGGCAGGTTATCGCATTGAACAAATAGAAGACCGGACTGGTTTTTTTGCCATTTTAGTCCGGCGACCTGCGAGTTGACCGTGAGTGCCGCAGATGACGATAACGCAGTTTCTCCGCTGTGGGGAACTGTGTTAGCGGTGCAGGCGAATTTTTATCGGGTGAAGCTGGGAGATGGGGAGCAGGGGAGCAGAGGGGCAGAGGGGCAAGAAAATTCTGTAGGGGCAATTCATGAATTGCCCCTACAAAACTCTCCTAGTCCCCAGTCGCCAGTCCCCAGTCCCGAATTACTATGTACCCGTAGGGCGAGGTTGAAGAAAATCGGTCAGCAGGTGATGGTGGGCGATCGCGTGGAGATTGAAGAGCCTGATTGGGCGGGGGGACGGGGTGCGATCGCGCAGGTTTTGCCTAGAGAGACAGAACTCGATCGTCCTCCGATCGCGAATGCCGATCAAATTATCTTAGTTTTTGCTTTGGCAGAACCAGATTTAGAGCCATTTCAACTGAGTAAATTTTTGGTGAAGGCGGAGTCTACTGAGTTGGAGGTGAGTTTGTGTTTGAATAAGAGCGATTTGGTGAGTTTGGAAGTACGAAAAGCTTGGCGCGATCGCTTATCTGCTTGGGGTTATGAACCAATATTTATTAGTGTTTATGATGGCAGCGGTTTAGATGAATTAACTGCTAAATTAAACAATAAAATTACAGTTTTGGCTGGGCCTTCTGGGGTAGGAAAAACGAGTTTAATTAATTATTTAATTCCTGGTTTGGAACAGCGGGTGGGTGAAGTTTCGGGGAAATTAAGTAAGGGAAGACATACTACTCGGCACGTTGAATTATTTGAGTTACCAAAGGGCGGTTATTTAGCAGATACTCCGGGTTTTAATCAGCCGGATCTTGATTGTAGTCCAGAAGAATTAACGCAGTATTTTCCTGAAATAAGAGAGCGTTTGGCAGAAAATAATTGTCAGTTTAATGATTGTTTACATGGTGATGAACCAAATTGTGCAGTGCGGGGAGATTGGGAGAGATATGAGCATTATTTGGAGTTTTTGGAAAGTGCGATCGCACACCAAGAACATTTAAATCAACAATCCGATCCTGATGCGGTTATGAAAATGAAAACTAAACGCAAAGGTGGGAGTCAATATGAACCGAGATTAGAAGCGAAGAAATATCGGCGCACTTCGCGGAAAACTCAACAGCAAAAGTTGTTGGAGTTGTATGAAGATACGGATATTTGATACTCAAGTGGGGTTGATTAATCTCTTTTTTTTGAACCGCGAAGGACGCGAAGGACGCGAAGAGAAGAAAAGGAAAAGAGATTAGTTAATACCAAATCCACTGAATTTGCTGCTTTTTTGAACCACGAAGACACGAAGAACACGAAGAAGGAAGAGGAAGGATATCAAGGGAGTTGCTAACCCGGATTTGGTATTAGTCGGTTGTTGGTAAGAAATCAGAATCTAGAGATTGTTCTGGTGTATAAGGACAATCTTCGGGAAAAGTTGCTAATGGCAAACCTGTTTCATCTGCTGCTTGTTCACGAGCATTTTTGTAACACTCAGCAAATATTTCTGACAAATAAGGTTTTAAACTTGGGGAATCATGCAAATCATCGTTGATGCGTCGGCGATGTTCCCGAATACTTCCTCGCCAACTACCACTGCGAAATTCTGGTTGATATTGCCATTTGAGAAGATGGAGCAGAACTACTATCAGATTGTTTTTTAAGCTTTTCCGCTCCCGTTTTGACATATCTGCAATTTCTTCAATTAAATTTGTCCAATCTACATTGGCATAATCTTGATTCTGCAATTGTTCTACTGTGGTTTCAACCCAGTTGACAAAATCATTTTCATAGAGGCTTTTTTGATTAGCTTGAATCTCGGTTGTCATGATTTTGTATCCTCTTGAATTGAGCCTTGCTCATTTTAAGTCTGCTAGTTCGCGGTTAGATATTAGGATTAATTCTATAGCTTCTTGTAAACTTTCTCTTGCTTCTTCCAAAGTTTTTTCTTGTACATTGGCACCGGATAACTCTTCAACATAGCCAATATACCAATCGTCTACTTTTTCAAAGATTGCAGTAAATGTGTTTGACATTGCTAAATGTTTTACAAAAATAGTGTTTTTATTTTCTCACTTGGTAGGTTATGGCGCTCTGGTGAAAATAAATAAGGGCGATTAGCTATATCGTCCTTATCTTCAGTATTTCTGTAACCAGAATCAAGAATTTAAGTTTATCTCACCAATCTATCTATAATGCTTCGGGCGCAGGCATAAAGTTCTCGCTCGTTATTATCCTTAGCAAGTAAGGCAAAGACGTGCCATTCATCGGGTGTAATACGCAGGTACTCACCTGGCTTATAATTGTCTGCTGATGCGCGTATTTTTAGTGAACCATGCGACTCTAACTTGATTTTGAGGTAGCGTTTGCGATAGCCAGTAAAGCGAACCTTAACTTTCCAAAGACGGCTGTTGCTGTCCTGTATCAGCACCGAACCAAAATCTTCTTTACCACCGTGCCATGCCTCATTCCACAAATCTTCGGCAACCTTACCAAATTTATAGAGCGTGACTATATCTGTTGGGTTCATCTTTTCATCCCTAATTTTCAATGGTGCTACATCTTATAGTTCCCTAAATCGATCGGCAAATTACCAAATTTCTACCATCAATTGATCAACGTACTGAAAATCTGAATCACGGGATACCAAGGTTAACTGATATTGCATTGCAATAGCAGCAATCCAAATATCATTTTCAGGAATAGGTCGCCCTTTCTGTCGTAAAAGATTCTTAATTTGCCCGTACAGTAAAGCTGTCACTGCATCGCAAGCAAGAATAGTGTAGCGGGGAATAAATTCATCTACCCGTGTAATATTAGCTGTTACTCGCCCAGACTTGTAAGCACCATAATAGAGTTCACCTATTACGATGCTTGGCACAAATATTGCCTCAGCTTCAGTAAAGCGTGTTTGAACTGAACTTTCTCCTTCAAGGAAGGCAACAACTATATTTGTATCTACCAAAAACCTACCATTCATTCAAATCCACCTTCCCGCAACCTTCCTCAATTGCCTCCAACATCTCTTTTGCTTCTTCAGGCGAGAGAGTACCAGCAAATTGCAAAAGATCCTTACCAGGAACACCAACAGGCATTGTACCTGCTAAAGATTTAGCAAAGTTAAGAACTTGAATTTGTTGCTGCAAAGTTAATTTTTCTAGTTGTACATGAATTTCCTTTTCAATCAATGGATTAATCATCGTTCAATTTCCTCCTTATCAAACTGTAACACCTTCCAATTCTTCATCCGTCAAATCGTACAACTCGCGCAATTTTTGCAATTTATCTTGACTCGGTTGCCAAAAACCACGCCCATTCGCCTCTAACATTCTGCCAATAATATTGCGGAAAGCTTCGGGATTTGCTTTGCGTAATTTCTCCGCCATTTCTGCATCTAAAGCATAAGTTTCCGCAGCTTGATCGTAAACCCAATCATCAGTAAAATCAGCAGTACCACCCCAACCAATTAATGCTGTCATCCGTTGGGAAATTTCATAGGCACCACCACTACCTTGATCTGCCATTGCTTGTGCCCATTTGGGATTTAATAATTTTGTGCGATACTCCATTCGCAGCAAATCTTCTAAATTTCGCGGAGTTGTATCTTTAGAAAAACTTTCCACAAAACTAGCACTAACCTTTTTTCCTCGTTGTTTTTCCGCCGCTTTTTTCAATCCGCCAGTGTTGGCGTAATATTCCTGAATGTCAGTCAAACCATATTCAACGGAATCGATTTGTTGCACAACTCTTTCGGTTGTTTGTAGCAATTGATTGAGGATTTCGGTTCGCGCTTCTCCTTTATCTTTTCTGCCAAAACTGAAAGCATTTCGCCCTTGCCAAGTGTTCGCTAATTCATCGCCTGTTTCCCAATTTGAAGCAGTAACTTGATCGTTTACTAACGAACCATAATCACCCGCAGGATTAGAAAATAAGCGTGCAGTGGCATTTTCTACACCTTGTTTTTTCAATGCTAAAGCGTGTTTGCGGATAAAGTTTTGCTCTTCTGGTTCATCTGCATCAGCTGCACGTTGAAACAAATCATCTAAAAGTTCGATAATATTCACAAAACTATCGCGGAAAATACCGGAAAGATTTGCTAATACATCAATTCTGGGATGTCCGACTTCTGCTAATGGTTTTAATTCGTAACGAACTATTCGCCCAGTACCTTCTTTTATTGGTTCAGCACCTACTAATTCTAAGAGAATTCCTAGAGATTCACCTTTAGTTTTAATGGCATCTAATCCCCACAACATTACTGCTATTGTTTCAGGATATTGTCCATTTTCTTTGAGGTTTTGGGCGATGATTTTTTGACCAATTTCTCGCCCTCTTTCATAAGCAGCAGGTGAAGGCATTCTGTAAGGATCTAAAGCATGAATATTTCTGCCTGTTGGCAAAACTCCCGCACCATCACGCAATAAATCACCACCGGGCGCAGGGGGAATATATTCACCATTTAATCCCCGCAATAAGTTAGTTAATTCGTCTGTTGTTTGCATCAACAACTCCCGAATTTGTGAAGCTTCTGGACGGGCAGGATGCCCATCCCACAATTTTTCTGTCTCACGGGCAAGATGCCTATCCCACAATTTTTCTGTTTGTTGTGGGATAGGTGTCTCACCTGTCCTTTCTTCCCCAAAATAAGCATTTAAGTAAGATGTCATTTCCTCTTCGTTTGGCGGTTCTCCTAAAACGTGCAAACCGGAAGAAAAGAGGCGATTTTCCAAAACTTGCAAATATTCGTAAAGCTTCACCAAATAATGATTAAAAACATCGGCGCTAAACATTCTGACGTTTTCAGGGGTGAAGGCAATTCCTAATTTTCTTGCTTCTTCTAATGGGCAATCTGCATCTAAACCAGTATCGACAATCTTTTTACAAATTGCTTCTTTGAGAACGTAATTCTTTTGTGGATCTTCCCGATATTCGGAGATTAAATCGCGCAAATTGACTAGTTCTTTGTACAATCCTGCACGCCCGTAAGGGGGAACGTTGTGAGAAATTAGTACGCCGTAACCGCGCCGTTTTGCTAACATTGATTCGGAGGGATTGTTGGCGGCGTATATATATAGATGGGGGAGATTTCCTAAGAGAATATCTGACCAAGAATAACCTGTATTTCCTAATGGCGATCCGGGCAACCATTCTACTGTGCCGTGCATTCCGAAATGGACGATCGCATCCCCCTCAAACTCATTCTGCAACCACTTATAAAATGCTGCATATTGCGGATGTGGCGTTAAATCTTTCTCAAACATTAACCGCATTGGATCGCCGGAAATCCCTAAAGGTGGTTGCACGCCAATCCAAATATTTCCTAATTGTACGCCACCAATTTGATATTCATCTTCATAAGTTTTTATCCCGGTTTCGGTGAGAGATTTCCATTGTTTTTCGATGCGATTTGTTAACAAATATCCCAACCATTTTTCTAAAACGCTAACATGAACTTTATTCGCGTGAATAAATTCTTCCCGACTCACCTTTTCGGTATCTGCTTCTTTGACTAAGTTAATTAACTCTTCGCCATCTTCGGGAATGTCTCCCACATTATAACCTTCTGCTTTAAGTGCGTTTAGGAAGTTAATTAAACTTTTGGGGACGTTCAATAAAGCAGCGGTTCCTACTGCGCCATATCCGGGCGGGAAACCATATAAAATGATGGCGATTTTCCTTTCTGATGGGGGTTTTTGCCGTAAGTTAATCCATTTTTTCAGTCTTCCGGTGAGGCGTTTTACTCTTTCGGGAATTAGGTAAATGTCTTCTCCGACTAAACCGCCGAGGGGTACAGGATCGATCGCCCCATCCAACTCAGGAAGCGCATACAAAACTACACTTTGTAACCCGCCAACTCCTTGACGAGTCCAAGAATGAATGTCTTGAATTAACAACGGTGCTGATACAATATAAGGTACATTCTTCGCAGTTAAAATGCGTTTTGCTACCTCTACTTGTCGTCCCGCTTCCATTGAACCAGCAGGCCCTCCAACTAACGGAAATCCTATAGTAGAAACGATCGCATCAACTTCTACTGCTTCTTCTGATAAGGAAGGAGTTTCGATTTTTCCCTGCTTTCTTTGGGCGGTTTCGTAAGCGGTTGTCATCCAATCTCTTACCGCAACATGACCTTCTACGCCGTTAATAAAAATGGGTAAAGGTATTAATCCTGCTTTTTCAAATTCTCTAATTAATTGGGGAATGTAAGGTTGTTTAGTAATAACGTGCTTGCGATAAAGTAAGATTCCTACTATTGGTTTTGTATTTGTAGGACAGGCATCTTGCCTGTCAGATTTTGGAGAATTTGTATTTGTAGGACAGGCATCTTGCCTGTCAGATTTTGAAGAATTTGTATTTGTAGGACAGGCATCTTGCCTGTCAGATTTTGAAGAATTTGTATTTGTAGGACAGGCATCTTGCCTGTCAGATTTTGGAGAATTTGTATTTGTAGGACAGGCATCTTGCCTGTCACTATTATCTAATGACAGGCAAGATGCCTGCCCTACAAGATACCAATCAATATATTGGCGTGGTGATGTGAAATATCCTTGGTAATCTGGGTGTAATAAACCCATGTTTGGGGTTTCTATTGGTGGGGGGATTTCGCCAACTTTTAACCCTAAATATTTTTCTGCTATTGTCCAAAACATTGCGGAAACATTTTCGGTTCCGCCAGCGTTCCAATAACCGTAAATAATTAACCAGTTGCGTAAATCTTGGACTTTTTGTACGGGGACATATTTTAATAATTTTGGCCCAACTTTCAAAAAGCTGATGTAACCTGCGAGTTTGTCTTCTTCTCGCCCATTGCTGAATTTGTCTAAAATAAATTTAACTGGTTTGGGCATTCCTTTGGGTTTGTCGCCAATTTTGAAAGCGCCAATTTGAGTTAAACTCATTAATTCTAAAGCTGACTCGAAAACTAAGCGAATCGGAATGTTTTTAACTCTTTCTTGTAACCATAAAACTTGGTCATAATCAAATATTAAACTGCCAAAAAAGACATCTGCCCCTTGTAATGCTGCTTCTACTTTATCAGGTTCGGTGGTTAAGGCGCGATCGCTAAACACCCGAATATCTAACTCAGGACAGCGTGCAACAGCTAACTGGGCAGCTTTGCGGTACAATTGGGCGTTGAAAGATTCAAACCCAGCAATCAGAACTATGCGTTTCATGACTCAAGCTGAAAAAGTTTCTTTATCTTTCGATCATAAAGCGATCGCCCGGTAAATTTAAAATAGTTCCTGATTTTGAAAAAAAAACTAGGAAAAATGTGTAAAACAGGTAAATCTGTGGGAAAACTGCTGTAAGCTGGAAAATTAATCATTTAAAACTGCTGAATTTTCTGCTCATCCTATTTGCCAAACTCTATGAAATCAATCTCAATCATCCAATTTGTCAAAATTAGCCTACCGACAGCGATTTTTGCCTCGCTAGCACTTATTTCTAGTTGTTCTTCCACTAATAACTCCCAAAAAGTAGAAGCTCAAACTGCGCCAACTCCCACTCAAACAGTCTCAGCTACAACTAAATCAACTCCCACTAAAAAACCTGCTAATTCTAATGTAGTTTCAGAAGTTGCTTTGGCGAATCATTTAAAACAGAAAGGTGCGAAAATGTATAGCACTTTTTGGTGTACAACTTGTAATTGGCAAGAGCGACAATTTGGCACGCAAGCAACCCAAGTTATTAAAGCAAGTGTGCGTGTTGAATGTGACCCTCGTGGGAAAAATCCTCAAACGGAACTTTGCGACAAAATTGATATTAGAATTTTACCTACTTGGCAAATTAATGGCAAGTTATATGAAGGTGCTATGCCTTTAAGAGAACTGGCTGATATTTCTGGTTATTCCGGCCCTCGCAACTTTAAAACTTCAGGAAATTAATTATGACACTGAGCAAATGGTTTACAGGAAAATTCACTAAACCTAAATTTTCCGCTTGGTTATTATTTGGGTTATTGTTTGGACTCACAATATTGGTAATTTTAGCCAGTAAATTATTTAGCGAAAATGGTATATCAGAAACGATCGACAATTTCATTTTAGGTATAGGCGATCGCTATCAGCAATGGTTCAGCGAACAAAACACCAATAATCCCTTAGTTTTATTTTCTCTCTCCTTTGCTGGGGGTTTAATTGCCAGTATTTCACCTTGCATTCTTTCTTTGCTTCCGATTAATCTCAGCTATATTGGCACCCGTGAAATTAAATCTCGTTGGGATGCTTTTTTCAAAGCCGGAGCATTTGTTTTAGGTGTAGTAACAATGCTCAGTTTATTTGGAATCTTATCTTCTTTTGCCACAATTATTTTACTTAAATATCGAGGTTTTGTCCAGTTATCTGTGGGATTGTTCATTGTTTTAATGGCACTTTCCCTATTAGGAATTATCCGTTTACCATTGCCCCAAACTAACTTTAATATTCCCATTCTTGGAGCTTATGGAGTTGGTTTAACCTTCGCTTTAGTCAGTTCTCCTTGCACTAGTCCGATCATGTTTGCTGTATTAGCTGCTTCCTCTGCTACGGGTTCACAATTGCAAACAACTTTAGCAATGGTTTTTTATGCTATAGGTTACACAGCAGTAATTTTCTTCGCTAGTTTGTTCGCAGGTTTAGCAAAACAAACTCGCGGTTTATTGCAATATTCCGAAAAAATTACTCACCTTGGTAGTTTGGCTTTAATATTAATCGGAGCCTACTATTTAATTGATGGAATTAGTTGGATTGTTTCCACAATTAAACTTTAACCAGTTAACCAATAAGCTGTTAATCATTTTATAATACTTAAAGGATTTTCTAAGTACGTTGTTACGCTGTCTTCGCTCTTATTAGCGAAGACAGCGCAACAACGTACCTCTGTAAGTGATAGGATATGCAGCAACAGCAATTAGATGCGATCGTAATCGGTAGCGGCATTGGCGGGTTAACCGCAGCCGCTTTACTGGCACGTTATGGCAAAAAAGTCCTAATTTGTGAAAGTCACGCCATAGCGGGCGGTGCAGCCCACAGTTTCACCCGCAAAGGTTTTCATTTTGATTCTGGCCCATCTTTTTATTGTGGTTTAAATCATCCAAAAAGTCTGAATCCTTTAAGGCAAGTTTTAGCAGTTTTAGGTGAATCTTTGCCCACAATTAGTTACGATCCTTTGGGGCATTATCATTTTCCTGAAGTTACTTTTCCGGTTTATAGTAACTCGGAACGTTACCGAGAGGAATTAGCGAAAATTACGCCGCAAGGTGCAGTTGAATTAGCCAGATTTGAAAAACGTTTGTTATCTCTCTATGAAGCTTTAAAAGATATCCCAACCATAGCTTTAAGGGCAGATTTACAAATGATTCCGGTTTTGTTGGTCAAATATTTACCTTCTCTATTCAAATTGTTACCCCATTTAGGAATTATTCAAGGTTCCGTTGGTAACATAATGAATCAAGAAGTAACAGATCCTTGGGTGAGAAGATTAATTGATTTAGAATGTTTTTTACTTTCTGGGCTAAAAGCTGAAGGAACGATCGCCCCAGAAGTCGCTTTTATGTTGGGAGAACGTAACAATATTGGAGTTGATTATCCTATTGGCGGAAGTGGGGCAATTATTGATGCTTTAGTTAGAGGTTTGGAACGTTGGGGCGGTCAAATTAAATTAAATGCTCATGTTGAGCAAATACTTTTGGAATCGGGGAAAGTTGGCGGCGTTAAGTTGCGAAATGGGGAAGTTATTAAAGCAGGAATTGTAATTTCTAACGCGACGATTTGGGATACTTACACTAAGTTATTGCGTGCTGAAGATTTACCAGCAGATTATCGGCAAAAATCCTTACAAATTCCGGCAGTTGATAGCTTTATGCACTTACATTTAGGGATTCGGGCAGAGGGTTTGGAAGATTTAACTGGTCATCATGTAGTTGTTCACGATCGCAACAAAGATATTACGGAACCTGGGAATACTTGTATGATTTCGATTCCCTCGGTTTGGGATGCAAATTTAGCACCAGAGGGACATTATGTGGTTCATGCTTATACTTTGGAACCTTTCGAGAATTGGCAGAGGGATTCTCATTATTTGGAGAGGAAAAAAGAGCGATCGCAATCCCTATTCTCCGCCTTAGAAAAAATCATTCCCGACTTGCGCGATCGCATCGTTTTAGAATTAATTGGTACACCCTTAACTCATAGCTATTACTTACGCCGATATCAAGGAACTTATGGCCCTGCAATTGCCGCAGGTAAAGGCACATTTCCCAGTTTTAATACTCCGATTCCCGGATTATATCGCGTTGGCGATAGCACTTTGCCGGGGATTGGTGTTCCCGCTGTTGCTGCTTCCGGTATTTTATGCGCCAATACTTTGGTTTCTCCCCAACAAAATGCCGATTTGCTAACTGAAATTTACCGTTAATTGAAAGTGAAATTTCTACTTTTAAGTTAACATCTGCGAAAAGATAGATTCTTTTTATTCCTATTAACAGATCCCAGGTTGATAGGAAAAACGTTATCCCAGATAGAGGAGTAATTGGAATAAGAATAATGAATTTACCAGGAACCTCTGTATCTGTTTGGATGGATACCACAGAAACTACAAATTTTCCACCTTTAGGGGGTAACATTTCTGTCGATGTTGCTATAGTTGGTGGTGGAATTACTGGGTTAACAGCTGCTTTATTGTTGAAGCGTGCAGGGTTAACTGTGGCAGTTTTAGAAGCAGGAAAAATTGGCAGTGGTGTGACTGGATATACAACTGCACATATTACGGAAGCTGCTGACGAACGCTACAAAAATATGATTTCTTCTTTGGGGGAAAGTGATGCAAAAATAGTAGCGGAATCTAGTCGAGTGGCGATCGAACGTATTGCCGAAATTGTTGCCCAAGAAAAGATTGATTGCGACTTTCAAAGAGTACCAGGATATCTTTACACCGAAAATACTCAAGACATTTCGGAAATAGAACAAGAAGCAGAAGCAACACAGAAATTAGGGATCAAAACTTCTTTAACTACTGATGTACCGTTACCAATTTCCGTAAAAGCTGGACTGTTATTTCCCAATCAAGCACAGTTTAATTCTCTGCAATATTTACAAGGATTAGCAAAATCTGTGAATGGTCACGGCAGTTTTGTTTTTGAAGAAACGCCTGTTACTAAAATCAACAGTAATCCGGTTAATGATGTTTACACCGAACATGGAATTGTGGCAGCTAAAAATGTAATTATTGCCACTCACACACCAATTCATAACCTTTCAAGTCTGCCAGATTTGTATGTAATGTCAACCAAAATTGCCCCTTATCGTTCTTATGTAATTGGGGTAAGTTTGCATTCTCCAGCACCCGTAGGACTGTTTTGGGACACCGATTCACCCTATCATTATACCCGCAGTTATGGAAACATTTTAATTGTCGGAGGTGAAGATCACAAAACCGGAGAAGAAGTCAATAATCAGCAGTGTTACGAACAGTTAGAAACTTATGTAAAAGCTCGTTACAATGTGAAATCAATTGACTATCATTGGTCATCTCAACTTTATGAACCCGCCGATGGTTTGCCTTACATTGGTAAAACTGCTGCTAACAATAACATTTATGTTGCTACTGGTTATTCAGGTAACGGCATGACTTTCGGTACTATTGGCGGAATGTTGCTGAGTGACTTAATTTTGGGTCGGGAAAATCCTTGGACTAAACTTTACGATCCTAACCGGGCAAATCTTTTAGCTGGCGTGCAAAGATTCGTTACGGAAAATGTGGGTGTTGCCAAACATTTTATTGCTGACAGGTTTAGATCTGATGTTAAAGAACTTTCCCAAGTGCCAATAGGTGAAGGGAAAATTGTTGACATTGATGGTAAGAAATATGCAGTTTACCGCGATGAAAGAGGTGATTTGTGTTCTTTATCACCTGTTTGTACTCATGCGGGTTGTATTGTTAACTGGAACAATGCGGAGAAAACGTGGGATTGTCCTTGTCATGGGGGACGTTTTAGTACTACAGGTGAAGTGTTAAATGGCCCACCAATTACTGATTTAAATCAAAAACCTCTTCCTACTAGCAATGCAACTAAAGGTTGAGTTAGAATTTGGGCGTTTTCTACCCGTAGGTTGATAAAGCAAAAACTGGTAATTGTTAACCTGAAACATAACTGAGAGTGCAGAATTTTGCATCGGATGGGAGTTTTTTCGCTGTGTCCCATTGTTGTGCATCGAAGGAGAGCGACGGCAGATGTACAAACGGTGTAAAAATGCCAAAGATTAAAGGGCGGTGTGGAGTTTTTGTCGCTTCCTCCACTTAGTTATTACTGGCGAGGAAATTAAAGTTTCCCTCAGAGCGATCGCCAGTAGTAAACGCTCTATATTACTAGTAATTAGTTGGTTATTTTCCAAGTTTAAAATGCACAATTTTAGTTTTGGGTTGCTGTCAATTTAGGGTGCAAATCTTTCAGGATTCTCTAGGAGAATACTATGCAAACGAAGGAACAATTACAACCACCTCAACATCAGGATCAACAACCGGGAATTGAGTCAGAAATGACTCCGAAACCAAAATCAGATGATCCTAAATATCAAGGTAGTGGAAAATTACTTGATAAGGTAGCTTTAATTACTGGTGGTGATAGTGGAATTGGTCGTGCAGTTGCTATCTTTTTTGCGAAAGAAGGTGCAGATGTGGCGATCGTCTATTTGAACGAACATGATGATGCTAAGGAAACACAAAAACTGGTAGAACAAGAAGGTCGTAAGTGCATAACGATCGCAGGTGATATCGGCGATGAAAAGTTCTGCCAAGAAGCAGTACAAAAGACAGTTGATGAGTTAGGAAAACTCGATATTCTGGTCAATAATGCTGCTGAACAACATCCTCAACAAAGCATAGAAGATATTACTGCCCAACAGTTGGAACGCACTTTCCGCACCAATATTTTCTCAATGTTTTACCTATCCAAAGCTGCACTGAAGCATCTCAAAGAAGGCAGCGCCATCATTAATACTGCTTCCGTTACCGCATATAAAGGTAATCAACAATTGCTAGATTACTCCTCAACTAAAGGAGCAATTGTTGCCTTTACGCGATCGCTTTCTCAATCCCTAGCGGAAAAGAAAATTCGCGTTAACGGTGTCGCACCCGGCCCAATTTGGACACCATTAATCCCCGCAACTTTCCCAGAAGATAAAGTTGCCAGCTTTGGCAAACAAGTACCCATGCAACGCCCTGGACAACCAGAAGAAATCGCCCCTTGCTATGTATTTTTAGCATCAGATGACTCTTCTTATATGTCTGGTCAAATCTTACATCCAAATGGCGGCGAAGTTGTCAACGCTTAAACTAATTTAACTCTCAATCTCTCCTACTTGTTGAGTACTCATTGTAGGGTGCGTTAGCGAAAGCGTAACGCACCATTTCTCTAAGAAACGGCACAAAGAAACCCGGTTTCGCAGAAGTTACCGGGTTTCTGGGGTGTATTGCTGTAAGTCTCTTCATTAATTAACTAGCAGCAGAAATCTCTTTCTCTAACTTGCTTTTAGCTTCTTGAAACTCCTTAGCCAGTTCCTTCATTTCTTGTTCATCCATGCTATCACTTACAGAAGGTAAAATTTCGCTTTCTTCTTCCTCAACGTGATGCTGAACAGCTTCTCTTAATTCCTCAATTTTAGCTTTGAACTCTGGATCGCTAGGACTCATGGATTTAATTTCTTCCAATAGTTCCCTAGCTTCAATATGCTCCTCTTCAGCTTCCTCTACCATATCATGTGTTTCATCATAATTCCGCATACTTGGGTAGAGGGTTAACTCTTCAACTTTCGCGTGTAAAGTTAACTCAGTGTAAATTTGGTCAAACAAGATTTGCATTTCTTCCGAGTCTTTAGCCTTCTCCATTTCGGAGAACAAAGACTCGACTTTGCGATGATCGGATTTGATTAATTCAATAACATTCATTGCCATTTCTCCGAGAAATAAAGTATTAACAAAAATCCCACCACCTGTTAAATAAATGGTGGGAAAACCAAATTGTTAAATGAGCAATTAATTACTGATTCATGGAAGCAGCCATTTGCTCTTGAATCTGGCTCTTAGCTGATTTGAATTCGCTCGCTAACTGTTCGCGTTCTTGTTCGCTCAAATTATCACCGATCGCACCGAACATGGTGCTTTCTTCCTGACGAATGTGATCGCCAACTATATCCATCAGTTGCTTAATTTGTTCTTTGAACTGAGAATCAGCAGGACTGATCGACTTAATTTCATTCAACATTCGCTCCATTTCTGCTTGTTCATCAAACAATTCTTGGGTGTTGTCATCACCGTAGAAAGAGCGAACTCTTGGATAAACAACTTCTTCTTCCGCTTTGGCGTGCGCCAATAAATCTTTGTACATTTGACCAAACAATTCTTCCAGTTTGGCAACATCTTCGGTCGCACCCATTTCGGTGTAAATTGTATTCACCTTATTGTGGTCTAATCTGATTAAATCGCGGATATCCATGTCTTGTTTATCAGAGTTTTGGGTAACGGCGCTACCAAATACACCTGATAAAGCGGCGACTGCATCTTGCACTCTTCCCCAAAGTCCTTGTTCGGGTTCTTTGCCTGTTAATTCACGAGTACCAAGAATTTCAATTACTCCTTTGAGTTGTTCTTGATGAGCGCGATTTTCAAAGTTAATTGCGTTCAAAGGTCCGATCGCAACTGCAACATCAGCACCCACAACTTGCGAGCATTTGTGAACTAAAAGTCCAGCCATTACTTGCTTATGCTTTAATAGTTCGTGCTGTCCTACTTTTTGGAATAATTGTAATTCAGAACCATTCATTAATTGCTGAACTTGTTCAATCATTTGCTTGGTGATATCGCGAGGTTCCGCTTTTACACCATACTGCACCATGACTGTTTCTAAAACACCCATATTCTTTTGATCGTCATCCAGCATCTTTTGGAAGCGATCGCGAATATCAGGATCAGAAATTTCGGAAATAAACTTTTCCTCATTAGCAATCAACAACTTTTGAAGCTCTGCCATATCTGCCAATTCCATAGCAATAGCAGAACGCTTTACATCATCTAAACTTTTAACCATCTCGTGTTTCCTTTCTCATTAATTATGGATTTAGTCCATACCTTGAGAATGTCACACAATTTACAGTTAATTCATCCATCTCTCGACCGATCAAAAACACCAATTAGGGAGGAATAAATAATTTAAATTGCTCCAAAAGACTAATGACCAAATGCCAAAAAAATCTAGGGGCTAATAGATTAAGCCACCTAGATTTAATTTGCTTGTTGTCTAGCTGTTAAGCTTATTTCATAGCAGCCATTTGGTCTTGCAACTTGCTCTTAGCAGCTTTGAATTCACTTGCCATTTGTTGCTGTTGTGCGCTGCTGAAATTATCCCGAATTTTGGGGAACATTTCATTTTCTTCTTGATTAATGTGATGCTGAGTTATCTTTGCTAACTCCTTAACTTGATCTTTGAACATCGGTGAAGCAGGACTCAAAGACATGATTTGATTGAGCATTCTTTCTTGTTCAGCTTGCTCTTGATACAAGTCTTGTGTCTTTTGGTAATAAGGACGTATTGCTGGGTAAACAACTTGTTCTTCCGCCTTAGCGTGTGCTGTCAAATCTTTGTAAAGTTGACCAAAGAATTCTTGTGCTTTTTGTGGATCTTTAGCACCTTCAATTTCCATGAACAAGGTGTTAGCTTTGGCATGATCCATCCGAATAATTTGCTCAATTGTCATATCGGACATATCAGAGTTTTGAGTCAGCACGCTACCCGCAACACCAGAGAAAGCAGCGACGGCATCTTGAACTCTCGCCCAAATACCTTGATCGGGATCTTTTCCAGTCAGTTCCCGCACGCCCAAAATTTCTAAAATACCTTTCAATTGTTCTTGGTGCGCCCGATTTTCAAAATTGACGGTATTTAAAGGAGTAATTGCCGCTTCAATATCAGCACCGACAACTTGTGCTGCTTTATGAACTAACAATCCCTTCATTACTTGAGCGTGTTTCAAAAGTTCATGCTGAGAGAACTTTTCATAAAGAGATAACTCAGAACCTTGCATCAATTTCTGAGTTTTCTCAACCAGTTCTTGAGTCGTTTGTTTCGGCTCTGCTTTGACACCGTATTGAACAATTACTGTATCTAAAACCCCCAGATTTTTCTGGTCATCATTGAGCATATCCCGCACTCGATTGCAGATTTCTTGATCTCCGCAAGCATTCAACAGCATTTGTTCATTGCTGATGATTAAGTTTTGGATAGCTTTCATGTCTGCTAATTTAGTAGCAATAGCAATGCGCTTGGTGTCGTCGAGAGTCGATACCATGTTGTTCTCCTTTGTGTTTATTCTCTTAAAATCGCCAAACTTATCTAGTCTGATCCTGCAATAGGAATACAGCAATTACCTCTCTCTTTTGACGGAGTTAAAACCGATTAAATTCTCTTTAACCTCTGATTCGGTTTAATAATAAATAATTTTAATGTTTTTCAGATCACATATTATATGTAAATCATAAAAAACTCTAATATTTGCTTGGCATTCTACTCAGAGATATATAAAAATTATCTATCATCTACTTCGTGAGATAGATACACTTTTTTCGCTAATGATATAGATTAAAGATGTACGATTCCCTGTATAAAGTTCTCCTCAGAAAATTTGCAACTGGGATATGTTGTCTTGCCAAAGCAATTTCTGATAGTCAAACACTGACTAGCAAAAAACCTAATTAGGCGAACCAAACAACTAGAGAGAAATATGACACAAACTCCAAATCTTCCCCCACTAATTGAAAGCCATCAATCAGAGTATCAAGATTCTGGTGTGGTAAGTACAGTAGCGATCGCAGGACATCCAATACATCCAGTAATTGTTACTTTACCAATAGCTTTTTTAGTGGCAGTACCAGTCTGCGATCTAGTTTATTTACTGACAAAAGATTTGTTTTGGGCAAGAGGTTCTTTCTGGCTATTAGCTGCCGGAACAGCAACTGGTTTGCTAGCAGCAGCTACAGGATTAATGGACTTTTTCGGCATAGAAAGAGTCCGCAAACGTACCGCAGGTTGGGCACACATGATCCTCAACGTTGCGGTTTTAGGGCTAACAGGTGTTAACTTAGTATTGCGTTGGGGAAATTTGGCTGGAGCAGTTATACCTACAGGATTAGTTATTTCTATTATTGTGGCATTGCTTCTCGGTCTTTCTGGTTGGTACGGTGGAGAATTAGTATATCGACACAAAATCGCTGTTATTGGCTATACCGATCGCAATCAATCATAACCCAATCAAAAGATCTCATCACTACAATTTGCCTCTCAATAAACACACCTATCTGAGCGATAATTTAACTCAGATAGGTTTTTGTTTGTCTAGATTCACTTGTAGAGGTAAAAATTTGAGTTACAAAAGCAAAATCCGTCGATTAACTCTAATTTCACTACTGATTGTTACACCACTAGGCTTTTTCACTAAATTTTATAATGGCCCTGCTCAATCCTGGATTGACCATTATGCTGGCGATATACTCTACCAAATCTTTTGGTGTTTAATAATCTTTTTCTTCTTCACCACTTATCCTGCTATCAAACAAATTCCGATTTGGGTTTTCACATTTAACAGTATAATAGAAATCCTCCAACTTTGGAAACCACCATTTTTAGAAGGATTCCGCTATACCTTTTGGGGAAGAATGACACTAGGAACCCATTTTGATTGGCAAGACTTTGTTTACTATTTAATAGGTAGTTTCCTCGGTTGGTTGTGGTTGCATCAGCTTTGGCGGAAAGGAAACAATCATGAAAAAACAAGTTAAAGTTAAACCAAATTCTAAACAACAAAGCATTCAAGAAGCAGCTGACGGTAGCTTAACTGTACATTTAAAATCACCACCAGTTGACGGCAAAGCCAATGAAGAATTAATTAAACTCTTAGCCGAAAAGTTTAACGTCTCCAAATCTCAGATTACTATTAAATCAGGGCTATCTTCCAAAACAAAATTAGTAGAAATAAACACTGATTCTTAAAATTATAGCCAGTACAAATGAATTGTGAAAATTGTTTCTTCTCTTCTTTCTTCCTGTCCTAATTCGCGATAGCGAATCGCTGCGCTACCCTGTCTTACGCGCTACGCGCACGCTACGCGAACGTGGTTCAAAAAGAATCTTTTTAACGAGTCATTTAGACTGGCTATATATTTGTTATACTTGTTGTGTAATACTGATATGTTTTGGCTGTGTTTGTACTCGCTTTATCCAAGCCTGAATAGCCGGAAAACCCGATAAATCAAAACCTCCTTCATCAGCCACATGAGTATAAGCAAACAAAGCAATATCAGCAATAGTATAACGTTCACCAACAAAATATTGATGTTCAGTTAAATGCTTTTCCATTACTTTTAATGCAGCCTCACCTCCGGCTCTTTTTTGATTGAGTGCTTCCCGGTATTCTTCAGCTTTTCCAGTAGTAATCCAAAATCGAGAAGTGGCAATATAGGGTTCGTGGCTGTACTGTTCAAAAAATAACCATTGCAACACTTGCGCCTTTTCAAAAGAGTCCGTTGGCAAAAAATCTGTCCCCTCACTCAAATAAAAAAGGATGGCATTTGATTCCGCTAAAAATTTCCCAGGTTCAATTTCTAAAACTGGAGTTCTCCCATTAGGATTTTTGCTTAAAAACTCAGGAGTTCGGCTTTCTCCTTTGAGAATGTTAATTTCTATTCTTTGAAAAGGAATATCTAATTGAGTCAACAAAAGCCTGATTTTGTAGCAGTTACCAGAAGAAAAAAATTCGTAGAATTTATACATTACCAATTCCTCAAATTTTATGTGTGGCAGATACAGTTTTACCCAAGTAGCCGAAGCTATAGCTGACAAGTTTCAAGTCAAAGAAGTTCCTCCCCTTTCTCCCAGATACAACATCGCACCAACTCAACAAATAGCAACAGTTTCAGTAAATTCCGAAAGCTCAGAACGCCAATTTAAAATGCTACGTTGGGGTTTAATTCCCAGTTGGGCAAAAGATGCGAAAATGGGAGCGAAACTAATTAACGCAAGAGCCGAAACAGTTGCCGAAAAACCAGCCTTTCGTTCAGCTTTTAAAAAGCGACGCTGTTTAATTTTAGCTGACGGTTTTTACGAATGGAAAACCCAAGACGGGGAAAAACAACCGTTTTATTTCCGCTGGGAAAATGGCGAACCTTTTGCTTTTGCGGGTTTGTGGGAACATTGGGAAAAAGGGGAGGGTGAACCAATAGAAAGTTGTACAATTTTGACTACCGAAGCCAATGAATTAATGCGTCCGATTCATGACCGAATGCCAGTAATTCTTGAACCCAAAAACTATGAACAATGGTTAGATCCAGAAGCTAAAAAAATCGAATTGTTACAATCGTTTCTGCAACCCTACCCTTCCGAAGAAATGACCGCTTATCCTGTTAGCACAAAAGTGAATAACCCGAAAAACGATCGCTCAGAATGTATTCAACCTATCTAAGTTGATGACCGCATCGAGCGCAAAATTTATCTTGCTCACTTACTTGATTACCACATTGAGTACAAAAGCCACCTTTGGCTGGCGTTTGTGTTCCCATCGGCGGCATTTTTAATTCCATATTTCCCATTCGCATTTGCATTGTAGGCGACATTTGCATTTCCATATCACCCATTCGCATCGGTTCCATTGGTTTCATAGGTTCCATTGGTTTCATGGGTTCTATTGGTTGCATCGGTGGCATAGAAGGCATTGTCGATGTCGGAATTTTTTCCGTTTGTTGCAGGGGAATATTTTCTGCATTACTCAAAGAAGGAGTTTCATTTAGGGTACTCATTCCATTAGTTTGCAAACGCACAAAATAGTTACCTGCTTGGGTTTGAATTTGCAAAATTACACCAGATGCAGTGCGAAACAAAGCTGGCGGTTTTACCCAAGAACCTGTTTGAAAACTGTTGCTTTGACTTTGTTGTTGTCCTGGACTACTGCTGAAAAGTGTGACGATCGTTTGCGTTCCCTGATTTTCAACGTAAACTTGTTGTCCACTACCCAGGTTGCCTAAGTAAGTATTCATGTTTGCAACCAAAAGACAGACTAATATATAGTGTAAAACACTTTTCCACATAATTACTTAAGTAGAAATAACCGATCGCGTTTTACTATTTTTCTCCTTTATTGGAAGATGAATTTGGTGCGATCGTCTATTTTTCAGCCAATAATTTATAATAAATTGCCTTGGTTCACAAAAAGATAAATTTTGCAACAAATAACTAATAATTTTGGTAAATAACTTACTTCTGTGTCAGTTATGAAACTGTCCCCATATTTAGCCACAAGTTTACTGATATTTAGAGCTAAAAACCTTTAATTCTTTCACCCAGTTAACAAACTGTCACTGCCAATTTATCGGCAATAGAAAGCAATTAGAAGATTGTAATACAAAGCAGAGTAACAACAAATTTTATCTTCCCTTTAGGTGATATTTATGAAACAAACGATTCAAAATCAAAAAGATACAACGGCTTGGATTATTCAAGTTTGGCTTTCCTTTATTCTTTCTCTTTCCGCTACCTCCATCGGGATAATTTATTTACCCGTTGATGGTTGGGTAAAAGGTTATATGGGAATGGGTGTACTATTTTCGATCGGTTCTACATTTACTTTAGCTAAAACCGTTAGAGACAATCATGAAGCCGCCAAACTAACAGCCAGAATTGACGAAGCCAGAGTCGAAAAAATCTTAACAGAACACCATCCCCTCAAGTAATTTTAATATCATTTGTTGTGAGGACTTCAGTCCTAATAAGCGTAGACAGAAGGACTAAAGTCCTCACCACAAACTTACCAAATAAGTAGGTAGATTTAAATAAAGTGAAAACCAGGGCGGGCAGGATGCCCGCCCCACAAGAAAGCTCTAACTCTTGTGGGGCAGGCATCCTGCCCGCCCCATCCTCATATAACTATTATCACTTTATTTATTTGCACCTACTTAATCAACCAGATACTTTTCGGAAACCTCGTAACCAACGATAGGGATAATAGAAAGGAGTAAGTAAAGGATGAGGAATTTCGTAACGATGCTGCATATAAGCGCGACTAGGAAATAATGTATCCCAAGCGATATGTAAACGAGTCAGCCAATCTTTTGCACCTGCTAAATCATCAAATAAGCGTAAAACCATTGTTTGATTTTGCCAAGAATAAGCTCTGATTTCTTCCCAAGAAGGTTTTAAAGTGGCTAATTGCGATCGCACATTTCCCGGAATTTCCGCTTTCCATTCATCAGCTACTCGCAGCAAAATTTGTTGTACTGATAATACTAAATTGTAAGTTTGTGCTTTGCTAATCACTAAATCCCAATCTATTTGTGTGGGAGAAAAGGCGATCGCCTCAGCAATATCATGCAACCAAAGTAAACTATTTCCTCCATGATGCAACATCAAATGAGCACATAGATAAACAATTTGCGCTTCATTACCTAAAATAAAAGCCGGAGAACCACTAATTTTAGTTGGTATAGCCGTTTCCCAAAACCAATCAGTTAAAAAAGTCCGTTGATAATAAACCGGACTAACTAATTTCCAATGCAAATCTAAATTAACATTTACTAATCCATGCTTCCAATGAATTTCTTCATTGCGAAACTCTTCATTAAAACCAGATTGCATTTCCACACCTGCTAGCTGATAACCCAAATTCGCTATAACTTTTCTAACAATTGCTAAATCTTCTGGTTTAATTAGTAAATCTAAATCTACCATTTGTCTAGCAGCGATATCACCATAAACTTTTTCCGCCAAAGCTGCACCTTTAAGAACGATTACATCTACTCCCACATCTGCCAAATTTTGCAACACATTACCCAATTCTCGCAGCAATAAAGTATTGCGGCAGGCATTTTGATAATAGGCATTGCGCCATTCTATTTTTACATTTTCTGGCAACCAATCTTCATTTCGTAAAATTCGATAAAGCAGTGGAGTCAAAGCTTCAATATATACAAATTCACATAAATTATCCCAATTTAAATCTTTATTCGTTGCTATTTCTCGCGCCACTTGTAACGCCGTTTTATCCCATCTTCCCCGTAAAATTAAGGTTACTAATGATTGGTTTTCTTTTAAGTTTTTCATTAACTTTTAATTTACCTGCATTTGACTTTTCCACGATTGAGCATAACGACACCCAAGAGCTAATAACTCATCATGGCACCCTGTTTCTACAATTTCACCATCTGACATAACATGAATAATATCAGCACGTCTAGCAATAGTAAAACGATGGGTAATAATAATAGCTGTTCTCCCTTTAGCTAAATGGCAAAATCGCTCCAACCAATCTGCTTCCGCCCAAGAATCCATTGCGCTAGTTGGCTCATCTAAAATAATTAAAGGAGCCTGACGCAAAAAAGCCCTTGCTAAAGCAATTCTTTGCCATTCACCACCGCTAAGTTCTACGCCACCAGCAAATAATTTACCTAAAAGTGTATTGTAATTTTCAGGTAAACGATCGATAATTTCTGCTGCACCCGCAGCTTCAGCAGCATTAGTTATTTCCGGCAATTTAGCAGTAGCTAATAAGTCGCCCAAAGCTATATTTTCAGCAACCGAAGCATTATAATCAACTGGTTGTTGAAATAAAACAGTAATCAATCTTCGTAAGTTTTGAATTGGTAAATCGCGCAAGTCAATTCCATCCCAAGTTATTTTTCCTTGTTGAGGATCGTACAACCGACAAAGCAGTTTTAGCAAGGTACTTTTACCCGCACCATTTGCGCCGACGATCGCCACAATTTTACCCGATGGAATAGTTAAATTGAAATTTTCTAAAGCGGTTTTTTGGCTACCAGGATACCAGAAAGAAATATTTTCAAATTTAATTTCTTGGTTTAAGTTTTTGGGGGCTAACCTTGGGGTAGGAGGATCTATTACTTGAGGCGCTAATTCTAAAAACTCGAAAAGATTACCTAAAAACAGCATATTACTGTAAACTTGACCTAAGTTTTGGAGCAAACTTCGCATCAATGTTTGACCTTGGTTAAAAGCTTGGTAAAATAATGCTAAGTCTCCTAAAGTTACCCGTTTTTGTAAAACTTGCCATACCATCCAAGTTAAAGCAAAGGCGGTGATTAAAAGCGCGATCGCACCAGCACCCAAATTCGCCAAACTCTCATTCTTTGCTAAATTAACTTTTTCGGCACGTAACTTACGCCGTAAACTCTGATAAGCAGACTGAAAATAATCGCCTAATTCAAAAATTCTTAATTCCGCCGCCGAATCTTTTTCAGTCAGTAAGTAATAGTAATACCAGCTACGCCTTTCATCAGCAGTTGTTTTCAACCACCAGTTATAATTTTGTTTACTATAATTTAAAATTACTACAAAAGCGGGTAAAGTACTAATTAATAAAGCCGCAGGAATCCAAACACCAAATTGAGTTAAAACTGCCGCCATTGCGATTAAAGTAATGCCATTTTGTACCAAACTTCCGCTATTTTCTAATAATGCAGTTGGGCGAAAAAACGCATCTTGTCTGGCGCGGTGTAGGCGATCGTAATATTCCGCCGACTCATAAAAAGCAAAATCAACCTCTAGCGACTTTTTATGAATCAAATAACTAATATAATCCTTTACTAATTCTGATTGAACAACACGCACCCAACTTAAAAAACTTCCCAATACCTGAGTTAATAATAAAACTCCCCCCATTAAAGCAACTAAAACTAAAATTGGGATAACTTTTTCCTGAGAAACTCCCACATTTAAAGCAGCTACCAAACTATCAACTATTTGCCGAGTTAAATAAACAGTTGCAACTGGTAACAACCCCTGAATAATTAACAAAATTGCCCAAATAACAGTCCATTTTTTCGCTGCTTGCCAAACTAAATTAAAAGCTTTCACTAAATAGGGAAGCTGACTAAATCCACTTTTTAATTTTTGCTTCAAAAAGCTAAATTTTTGCATAGATATTTGTTGCTTAACAGTATTAAATAAATTATTTACTGTAATCGTGTCGCCATAGCTGGAAATATTTACGTTTAGACTTTCGTTAGAAAAACCAACTAACGATAGTGTACCTTTCGCCAAAAATTATAGGTTCAACCTCATGCCAAATCTCACAGCGAAATGCAATCAACAACCCCGCTTCGCCATTTAAAGAGAAACCATACTTTTGCCAAAGCGGATCTTTAATTAATCCGTAAAATGTTAAAGCACCTCCGCCATAATATTCCTCTCCTAACTCTTCTGATTCACTACTCAAAAATATAACCGCAGATACCTGACGATTTTTTACAGACTGTGGTGCATTATCTGTATTGCAGCTATCCGAGTGAGGTAGATAAAAATCTCCTTTCGTATATCTAAGAAATTGCGGGGTTTCACAATCAGTAAGCTCTAACTTAAAATGTTCTTCTAACTTAGGTTTAACAGCAATTAAACATGAATTAACTTTGTTAATTGTTTCCTCAGATACTTGACTATATTTAATTTTGCGGATCTCCTCAATCACTTCGTACTTACCATCTTTGCCCAAAACAGAGGCAGCATTATTCACTGCATCACGGGATTCAATGCGAATTTTATCGCACAATTCTAAATCAAAAAAATCTTTGACTACAAACAACCCAAGGCTAGTAAAAAAGTCAGCTTTCGGCATCTTTTAAAGTTACTGCTGAATAATTTAAACTTTCAAAATCGTTTATAATAACTTCACAAAGCTTTGGCAAATAAATAGCATCGGCGTGAGGAGTTACCTGTCGCACGGGAACTTTAGCTACTAAACGACTCAGCAAATCGAATTCTTTAGCACGCATCCCCTTGTCCAACAAACCATTACCATAAGTGTTAGCAATTAGCTTGATTATACTGGCTGGTGCAGGTAGGGATTCAATAAAGGGTGCTGCTGCATCGGAACTCCGCGAACCCAAAATATAAATAGCACCTAAAGGTAGGGGTTGTTGCTGAAACTGATATCCTTCTTGAGTTAAGTCCAAATAACGTTTATCCCAATTTGGTGTCAAGCAAGGCAAAGCATCTTCTGTACCATACAAAATCTCGACCGATTTAGGCCACAAACGCACTCGCGGATAACCAGCTTGTACCAAAAAAGTCCGATCGCGCTCCCATAACGGTAATACATCATCTGATAATATCGGAAACCCAGCTTTAGCAAAAGCTGCTGCTGTGGTAGATTTACCTGCACCCGCATGACCAACTATTGCCATACACCTGTCGCCAACTTGTATGCTACTGGCGTGTAGACAGACAATACCCCGCAGACGGAGCACCAATCCGAATACAGGGCCTAACAAATAGGTCGCTGTATCTTCTAAAGTTAATTTATCCGACCATTTAGCCCAGATTTGGCTACCTGCGCGATCGACTATAAATTCCGTGCCATCAAAGTAGCTAATTTGAAAATAAGCGCCACCTAAAAGCTGCTGCACTCTCAACAATGGTTCACCGCATTCTACTTGATAGTCGCTGACAAACCATATCTGCTTTTTAGTGTTCGGTATTTCCTGCAACCAAGGCGGCATTAAATCTAACCATACCTCTACATCTACCTTTGGTGTAGGGGGTAAAGCAACTAATCCCGGAATATAGCCATTGGAATGTAGATGCAAACCAAAAACATAGTGATAAAATCCCACAATAGTTCGATCTACTTTACATTTAGTTAAGGAGCAGGACAATTCGGTGGATTAGGATTCGGGTTTCCGAAACCACAAGGATTAGATGTAGTTAATCTTTCTGCCGCACCATCCCAGTTTTGGATACTGCCACCCCCTTGTGTCAGTTCCCGGATATTACCATAAACTAATAATTTAGGACTGTGGTATTCTCTCTTGATTAACTGAGCATTATTAGATTTCATAACATACCTCCTTTTCTAATTGATATTTTACTGGTTTGAGATTCTTTAGCCAGTAATTAAGACATATAGGACGCAAATTAATCCATGCTTCATAGGCATTGACATTCATTCCTGAAACTGGCGTTATCATATCTCGATTAACATATTTCGCCAAATCCGGCACAGACTCAAATTGATCTATCCACTTAGTCGCAGGTTGTTGTAAAAGTTCATATACTGGATCTCCAGCCAAAGTTGTTTTAGGACGTAGCCGCACCTCTTCTGGCAAAATACCCTGCATTGCCACTCTGACTAGTTCTTTGTGTACGAACCAAGGTATTGGTGGAATTGCTAATAGGTAATCTACCAATCGCAAATCTAAAAAGGGATATCGAATTTCTACTGGATAACCCGTTACGCCTGGATCGAAGAACTCAAAAAGACAAGGCCAATTTGAGGAAGTCAGGGTTTGATATGCTTCCGATCGCGTCGGGTGAACCATCAGCCTTTCCTGTACCAGTTTATCCCACCGCGCTGGCAAATCCAACCTAGTTACTAGTTCTGGGTGAAGCCATTTTGGATTTGGATAAGGTTTTGGATGCCACAATTTTAGCGATCGCTTTAACTGAGTACGCAAACCTACTGGTGGTAAACGTCGGTTAGTTCTAAAATACCACCCTACTGCTGTTAACAGTTCTCCCCATCGGAGAGATTTTAGCAGAGTAAAAAAGTAGGAACCAGAAGGATACAAAATCGGATCGCCCCCACTACCCTTTAAGGCAACTCGGCTGTGATCTGCCATTTGTTTGATATGATCCAGTGAAATAGCTAACAGTGGATTTGCCATTGGTTCTGGTTGGTGTAGTTCTGGTTTCTCCCACCCCTCAAACAGCTTATACTCATCTGCTACTAAATATTGGATGGGAATGCCCAAAGTTTCTGCTACTAATTTGGAATAGTAACGTTCTCGATCGGGAATTAGGCGATCGTAAACAATGGTAAAAGCTCGCAGATCAAATGAGTCGAATTGTTTTGACAGCAGTTCCCTTGTAGTAGCAGCTATTGTTGTTGAATCTAACCCCCCTGTCATCCCAATGCTAACGCGGTTTGTTCGTAGTCTATCATTAACAGCTTGTTCCAGTAATTCTTTAAATTTTTCAACGTAATCTTCTGCCTTTTTGTACCTAATAAAACCATCAGTGGGTAATGTCCAATAGCGTTTAATTTGTAGCTTTTCCTTTGACCAAGTTAAACAATGTGCTGGTGGCAAACGTTGGATATTGGCAAAAGTAGTTGTAGTGAGTTCTTGGTTGTAACCAAACAATATAAAATCTGCGATCGCCCTTTCATTCAACTCATCCGAAACCCCCGGATGAATCCTCAAACAATTCAGTGTATTACTAAAAATTAAACAATTTCCAACTTCTGCATAATAAAAAGGTTTTACGCCAAAATGATCTCTGGCGCAGAATAACTTTTGCTCTCTTTCATCCCAAATCGCAAAAGCAAAATCACCCAACAAATATTGAACACAATCTTCCCCCCAAACTTGATAAGCCCGTAAAATTAATTCTACATCTGTTACAGGATTAATCTTTAACTTTTCAATTAACTCTTCTCGACCATCAATTCTCGCATCAGCAGTAATCCAAATCCCATCTAAATTAAAAGGTTGTTTCTCCTCTAAAGACGCTTTAGTAGTTCGTAGCATTGTATGACCAAAACCCACATTGCCATTCACCCATATCTGTTGAGAATCTGGCCCTCGATAGCTCATAAAGTCAGTCATTCGCTGCAATAAATCAGGGTTAATTGGTTGACCATTTCGATTAATTATCCCGACAATACCGCTCATTATATTTTTACCTCAACTGGCAGAATTGACCCAGCGAAAGGCGCAAAACGTTGGTCAACATCGTTGCGATCGTTCAAAACACAACCCTGATATTCTACCCAAGCATGAGCTTCTAAAATTTCTCCTTTTTTCCGTACACCTATCCGCAATTCACTTTCAATACTTCGTCGTTGCAATAACCACCAAAGTAGCAAAGATTTCTGTAAACAATTAGGTTTATATAAACCATGTCTGCTAGCAATTTCTACTAATTTTGCGATCGCCCTAGCTGACTTAATCCCCTCTCTCTCTTGCCCTTTATCTTTTCTGCGGTTAAGATTAGCGATCGATCCATAAAACCGTCTAAACCCAAAACATTTTATCCCAAAAGCTACCAATGGCAGTAACAACAACGCCTGTATCAGTAGCATTAGTTCTGACCAAGAAAGTGATTTTAACTTCCGCCAATTATTGATTGCTGACATGAATCAACCCATGTTCTACCAACTGTTGAAGTAAATTATACAAATCCGTTTGTAGTTGCTCAGGAACTACATCATATTCTGATAATAAAGTTTGATAGGCTGCTGCGATCGTTTCCGAACTAGAAAGCACTTCCCACATCCGAGTTCCCACCTCATCCAAACCAAAATAACGTTCACTCTTCAAGTTCAGAATCACCGACTCCCCATCTAATTCCCGAATTAACACATCTTCGGGTACAGAAACTCGCATTGCAAAACTAATAGCCATTCGATTTTAGATTTTAGATTTTGGATTTGGGATTTTTAGACTTTACTATTTCCAACGTTATCTTATCCCAATTCCTGAAAACTGAGATCTTACATCAAGAGGCAGAGCCTCTGTTTTTCGTTCCCAGGTTGAACCTGGGAACGAGATCAACCAAACCTTTTTCCTTCCGCCCTTTTGCCCTTTTGCCCTTTTGCCCTTCTGCCCTTCTGCCTTGGAGCCTTCAAAAAGCCTGTTTCTCGTTGTTTCTCGTTCCCAGGTTCAACCTGGGAACGAGGTGAAAGGAGGTTCTACCTCCATTGCTGTTCTGCCTTTCAACCCTTCTTCCTTCAACAAAAAAGGCTGCTCAAAACAGCCCTAAATCACGATAATTTGCAACCAAGAAAGCATGAAAAACCGAATTTAGTGCTTTTTTGACCTGCGCTTTTGTTGACGGCTTCTGGCAGTAACCATTGCCGGATCTACTGGGAACCCAGCCATTGGAATTACCTGGTACTGGCGTTCTGCTTCCAGTTTTTTCAACTCTGTGTAGTCTACCCAGTGAATACAATCGACAGGACAAGTATCAATTGCTTCTTGAATTAACTCTTCCGAGTCACCATCCTGCCGAACTACTCGCGATCGACCATAATCAGGTTCTATATAGAAGGTATTACGCGCAACGTGAGCGCAATGCTTACAACCAATGCAGGTAATCTCATCTACATAAACACCTTTTTGCCGGACTGAACCACCAAGTTCGGGCTCAAAACCAGAGCGTTCTGGATCGTCCCTTAAAAAACCACCTAACTCTGGTTCTAGACCCGATCGAGCTACGCCGTCATTATCTCCTGATGCGGGAGAAAAGTCGGACATTAGCCCCTCCAACGTTGTACGACTAAGCGAATCGAACCATCTTCATTTTTTTGTTGTTCAGCAACTTGGAAACCTTGTTTAGCGGTTTCATTCAATACAGTTTGGAAAGCATAACGCTGAGTGATTTTGTTTAAAAATCGATCTACAGTGATAGGTTGCTGCCAATACTGTAAGTCCGCAACTAATTCATATTCGTTGCCATTCCATCTAAAGCCAATGTCGTAACCATTTTCCTGTTCGATCGCAATCTCAGCATTAATGGTTTGACCGCGATAACCACGCACCGGACAAGGGCCAGATTTCCAATCAATCCCTAAATCTGTCAAAGCAGTTTGCAGGGAGACAAGGTTACGGAGTTGAGTTTTGATTTGGCTAAAGTGTGACATAGTTTCTGATGATTAAAACAAAGTAAAATTTGCAAAAAAAACAACTTACCATTCACTAAAAGTCGCTTGGGTTGTGGCTGCGTTTGATTGTTCTAACACTTGAGCAAAATACTCAGAAGTTTCCTCCTGACTCAGTACTTGTCCAAGTTGAGCTTCAATTGCAGCAGTAACCTCAGCACAGGAGTTCCCTATGATGCCAGTAACTTTTTCTTTTACTCGCCCATCGGGATAGATGATAAACTCTAGTGTTTCCATGCTCTTGGTTGTCACCTACATAGATATTGAACTCGCGGCTGGCACTTTTACGTGCCTCCACAGCTTCTCGATCGAGATGCTAACAATTTTGTCTTTAACTCACTTTACCTAAATAGGCAAATCGAATCAAAGCGCAACACAACTTATTATTTACGCGATTAATCCCTCAATTATTTGTCAGTTTCGCTTAACTTGCCCTAGCAGTCAAGATGTCTGAGGAGAGAGCCACCAGCCTTACAAGCATTGATACTTCTCTTCGCATTAGTGCTATTTTGGCTCCCATAAATTATTCGCTATCTATATATAGTGTGTTTATTTGAAGAATTACGCTAAATATGTGATAAGTTTTGTATCATAGACAACGAAGATGGTATTAATAAAATTTTTCAATAACTCTGAGTTCAACTAATTACCTAGATAATTAAAGGTTGTCTTTAAATTTAAGGTTAAGAATGATGAATCTAGAACAACTCATAAGTCCGGTTCGTGTAGGAGTACTGGGTTTTGGTGGGTTAGGACAAGCCGCCGCGAGAATACTCGCGCCCAAGCAGGAAATGATTTGGGTAGCAGCTGCGGATCAAAAAGGTTATGCTTACGACGCTAGAGGTTTAAATCCCGATACCTGCATCTCCACCTACCAAGCACAAGGTTCTCTCGGCTACCTAGAAGCAGGCGGTACTTTAAGCAATAACAGCATTTCTGATTTAATCAGTCAAGCATCTGTAGATGGGTACTTCCTCGCACTTCCGAACCTACCTAATACCTTTATGGCTTCTGTAGTGCAGGAAATCATTAAATCTGGTTGGCGGGGAGTATTAGTAGATGCCCTCAAGCGTACCAGTGCTGTTGAACAAATGCTGCAATTAAAGGATAGTTTACAAGTAGCAGGCATTACTTACATGACTGGATGCGGTGCAACTCCTGGGTTATTAACCGCAGCAGCAGCTTTAGCAGCACAAAGCTATGCAGAAATTCACTCAGTAAAAATTACCTTTGGCGTGGGAATTGCTAACTGGGAAGCGTATCGGGCGACAATTCGCGAAGATATCGCTCATATTCCAGGTTACAACGTAGAGAAAGCGGTAGCGATGAGCGATGCCGAAGTTGAAGCGTTACTGGATAAAACAAACGGCATTTTAGCTTTGGAAAATATGGAGCACGCTGACGATATTATGCTGGAATTGGCGGGAATTTGTCCACGCGATCGCGTCACCGTCGGCGGAGTCGTCGATACCCGCAACCCGAAAAAACCCCTGAGCACCAACGTTCAAGTTACAGGTAGAACCTTTGAAGGCAAAATCTCCACCCATACCTTCACTTTAGGCGATGAAACCAGCATGGCAGCCAATGTGTGCGGCCCCGCCTTCGGTTATCTAAAAGCTGGAATAGCCCTAAATCAAAGAGGTATTTACGGCTTATTCACGGCTGCGGAAATTATGCCTCAATTTGTCAAGTAGATCAGTACGTTGTTGCGCTGAGAGCGCTCTTCTAAGAGCGC
>NZ_JBHFNQ010000203.1:0-26851 GCF_041929345.1 Floridaenema aerugineum BLCC-F46 | reverse complement strand
TCTTGTGGGGTGGGCATCCTGCCCGCCCCATCCTTAAATAACTATTATCACTTTATTTACACCTACTTAATTGGGAAACCAATTTTTATCAAGTAATTGATTGAGAGAATAAGGACATTGTTCTGGTAGAGAAGTAAGCTGAGTTTTTTTATGAACAATCAGTAAAGCATTTTGGTAGATTTTGGGCAACTCATCTGCTAAATAATTTCGTAAATTAGTGGTAAGTTTATCTTCTAACTGAACTCTAAAAGTAATAATTTCTGCCGCCCATTGATTTGCGTTTCTCTCTGTTTCTAATTGCCAAAATTGATACAGCATTAGATGAACAATAATCTGTAATAGCAAACTTTTAACAGCATTTCTTTCGCTGCGTCCCAATGCTTCCAACTCCTCAATTAAATTGTCATAATCTAAGTTTTCTAAGTCGCGATTTTTGAGGAGTTTAACTATTTCTGTTAACCAGCGATCGTACTCATTTTCATAAAGTTGCTTTAAATTCAATGTTTGAGTTTCCATATCATTTTTTTTAGCTTGTTTTTTTGTACTTTAATATTCGTATGACTACCCAAAACCTTTATCCGTAGGGTGCGTTAACGCCAGTGTAACGCACCATCCCGTTATAGCCATTCTAGTTGTTCTTAGTTAACCTAAAAGCCCATTGTTCGGAAGATTTAACAATGGGTTGAAGTGCTTAAATTAGGTCAATTTTAAGTTAATTTATTGCTTTAACCGTTTTTCCGCACTTTGGTAACGGATAGATTCAGCGAGGAAGAAAACTACACCAGAAATTAACATTAGGATGACGCTGAGGGCGTTAATATCGGGTTTAACCCCTGTACGAATGCGACTAAAAATTTCCATTGGTAAAGTAGTTGCGCCGCTACCTGCGGTAAAACTAGCAATCAGGAAGTCATCTAAACTGAGGACGAAGGCGAGGAGACAGCCGGAGATGATTCCGGGCATAAGTTCGGGTAATAATACTTGTAAGAATGCTTGTCTGGGTGTTGCGCCTAAATCGAGTGCTGCTTCTTCTAAGTGGGGGTCTAAATCTGCGAGGCGGGTAGACACAACTAGTCCGACGTAGGCGAGACAAAAGACAACGTGGGCGGCGACGATAGTCCAAATGCTGAGGCGGATTTGGACGACGGCGAGGAAGACTAGGGTGGCGACTGCGATCGCAATATCTGGAATAATCAAAGGCAGGTAAGAAACCCCCCGATACAAAGTTTTTCCCCGAAAGCGATACCGCGCCAAACCTACAGCCATCAGCGTCCCAATCACAGCCGCAATTCCCACCGCAGAAACAGCCACAATCAAGCTATTCTGTAAAGCTGAGAGAATCCGCTGGTCTCGAAATAGCTGTTGATACCATTTCAGTGTAAAACCTTCCCAACTAGCACTAAAGCGAGATTCGTTAAAACTGAAAAAAGCTAGTACCAGGATTGGTAAGTACATATAAACAAACATTAGCAGCGAGAAAAGTAACTGCCAATAAAAGCGGGGTTTTTCCTGGGACTGTAGTTTAGGCATGAGCCCGTCGTCTGTTTCGTGCTTCACAACTTTCTAATTTACCGGATTGGGTGTTATTTCTCTATTCCTCGATCTTGCACTCAAATCCGTATCCTGTGTTACGTGCAACCATAACACACCTTAACAACCTCTTTTCTTCTCTTTCCTTCGCGTTCTTTGCGTCCTTCGCGGTTCATTAAAAAAGCATATTTTGCTCTACAGTTATCTCAAACCGCTGACTTCTTGAGTAGCTGTTCTTTTTGATTTGTGGGAAAGATTTTTTTTGAACCGCAAAGGACGCAAAGAACACAAAGGAAAGAGAAGGAAGAGGGAAAAGGGCTAAAGAGTTTAGTTAGAAGTGACAGCAACTACACGAAACCCGTAGTTCCACCACCTACTGTCCGACTCGTTCCTGTAACGATTTGCACTGCGCCAATAACTTATCTAAAACTTCCCCCAGTTGATTGCTAACTTTTACGCCTTTTTTATGAAGATATTCCCGCCATAACCAACGCGCTTCATGAGCATCATACAACGGATCGTCAAGGTCGCCAAAAATATCGGGAACAGGTAAACATCTTGTTAACAACCGCACGCAAGTTGCACCCAAACTATATAAGTCGCTACCATGACAAGGACGACCTAACATTTGTTCAATAGGTGCATATCCACGAGTGAAAATTTCTGTTCCAGGCTTAGCTAAACTAGTCTGAGTTACTTGCTTTGCGCCACCAAAATCAATTAATACTAATTTCCCATCTCTTTGGCGACGGATAATATTGTCTGGTTTAATATCTCGATGAATGACGTTGCTTTCGTGAATAAATTTCAGCACAGGTAATAAATCGTTCAAAACCTGCAAAATCTGCTCTTCATTAAAAGCACCTTGTTGCACTTCTTCTAATAAAGTTTGTCCCTTGATAAACTCCTGCACCAAGTAAAGGCGAGTTCCTTGTTCAAAGTAAGCAATCAATCGAGGAATTTGGGAATGACGATCGCCTAATTCAAAAAGTCGCTTTGCTTCCTGTTTAAACAGTTCTGCTGCTTTGTTTAATGCTGCTGTTCCCTGCACTTGAGGAACAAATTGTTTGATCACACAAGGATCATCCAATTTATCTACATCCTCTGCTTGGTAAGTTCTGCCAAATCCGCCTTCACCAATTAATCCAATTACCCGAAAGCGGTTTCTAAATAATGTACCAAGATTGTTTGCACCACAATAACTACAGAAGCGATTGCCGTCAGGATTAAAGGGATTTGGGCAATTCGGATTTTGACATATTTGCATAGTTAGCTAGAGTTTTGTTTGGCAGAAAGTGGAATTGCTTTCTACCTCACAAGGGTTTTTAGTTTGAAAAATTAGTATATATGAGCAGACCTTTTCCATTATCTAGATAGTATCATGTCAAGTGAATTTTTACTAGTGCTAATTTGTTAAGATTTTCGGCAAAATTTTTATACTTTTGCCGATCGCACTTAGTTGATTTAAGTGCGATCGGGCCTACTAATTCCCCAATCTCTACCTTTCCTGAAAAAGGAAGTATTAAAACAATGACAAAACAGCAAAATTTTACGACTGTTGCTGATAAATTAGCCGCAACTCCTCTACTGTACTCGCCGTTCTCAACCCAGTGTGAATCGCTCTTAATTGATCTACATCTTCTAGAAGGGAAATTTCCGGTAACAAGCTTAATCCAAGCTCACCAAATTTTAACTCTAACCCTAATTCAATACTTTCTAAAAGTATCTGTTTCATCTGTTGTCGGCTTTGCTGAATACCTTGCTCAATGCCTTGTTCAATACCCTTTTCAATTCCAAATCTTTCAACGCTGGTGATATACGGCATACGTCTTTCTCCTTCTAATTGAATTACTTCTTGCCAAAACTCTCGATCTAATTCTTGTGGAAGGCTCATTATCCAGTCTATAAACTGGAATATATTTATGATATCTTTCCGTTCATAACCTTGTTCGTACAACCGTCTAGTTAAAGCTAATTTCCACTCTTTACGCTCAGTTCTATTATCGCGGGTTTCCAGAGCTTTCAAGTGTGCCATTACTACAGTAGCAAAGGGGTTGCGGTTTTCTGCTAAAGCTGACCATTGTTGTTGGTAGTCGAGCAATTTCACTACGGGAAATCTGAATCTGATTTCGCATCCAAATAATTCATAGCCAAATTGTTCGGGTCGCCAGTTTTTTCGCTCGTCACCTAACACGGCTAGAGAAGCTACCGACTTCTTGTAGCGATCGTATATTCGATAATTATAAGTAAACATCCTCTCGGCAAAGTCAGTTTCTTCTTGACTCTGCACTTCTACATGAAGCAAAACCCAAACTTCTGAACCATTTTTAAGATAAATCTTTACCAGTTTATCAACCAATCTTCGCCCTAATTCCGCATCCCGCACCACTTGTTGTAGTTCCTTATCTAGAAATTCCGGGGGGCGCGTCCAATCGATTTCTTGATGAGCTTCCGGGAAAAAGAATAATATAAATTCTTCAAAATAGCCTTGTAAAATATCTTTCCAAGGAGTATCGAATTCGGTCTGAGGATTGGTCATGCACCTTGATGGGTAGTAGGTAGTTTAGCTCTGGGTATTTTATGTAGTTTACACCCGTTAGCCAATTTAAAATAGTATATATGAGCGCACCTTTTCCATTATTTAGATAGTATCATGTCAAGTTGATTTTTACTAGTGTCAATTTGTTAATATTTTCGGCAAAATTTTTATACTTTTCTCAGTCGTAGGGGTAATTCATGAATTACCCCTACGCTAATCCCCTGTCCCTAACGCTGGGGAGTTGTTTCGCCAAATCGGATTAAAAGCGCGATCGCAATACTAACTGCCATAATTAATAACATACTCAATGCTGAACCAAATCCCCAATTTTGTGTCGCCCCCAAAAATTGGTTATAAATCAGTCGAGAAACGGTCATACTGGAAGCACCACCTAACAATTCTGGATCGACAAAATCGCCTAATCCAGTAATAAAAACTAGCAAGGAACCTGCTGCAATTCCTGGTAAACTTTGCGGTATGGTAACTTTTAAAAATGTCTGAACTGGATTTGCGCCTAAGTCTGCTGCTGCTTCTAATAATCTGCGGTCTAATTTCTCTAAAGAAGCATACAAAATTAATACCATGTACGGTAATAATCCGTAACTCATACCGATGAGAACTGCTGTATCGGTGTACAGAATATCTAATGGGGGAATGCCAATACTACCCAGGATTGTATTGAAAACGCCACTGCGACGTAATATGGTAATCCAGGCGTAAGTTCTTAACAAAGAAGAAGTCCACAAGGGTAAAACAAAGGCGACTAAAAGTAGATTTCGCCATCTTTTTGGACTCAATAAAGCAATCCAATAAGCTACAGGAAATCCTAAAATTAGGCAAATTATTGTGGTTCCGAAGGCTAAAAAGAGCGATCGCCCTATTACCCTCAGATATACTGGTTGAAATGCTTGGATATAGTTGGCTATTCCCGAAGGATTTACTACCTGTCCAGGTTTAATTCCCGGAACTAAACTTAATTCAAAAATTACTAGGGTGGGAAGTACTAATAACAGTAATAACCATAACCCAGAAGGGCCAAGTAGTAATAGAGGTTCCCACCAACGTTGACCAACTTTTCCACTGGGATTTTTGGCGGGAACAGGTGGATTAGAGCTAGGATTTACAGAGGGAATTTGGGTAGACACAGTTCGATTTTAGTTTGAGATTTTAGATTTGAGATTGGGGTTTTGATTGGTAATTTTAGCTGCTTCTTAGTTGAGTCCAGTAGTTATCGTAAACTTCACTAAATTTACCAACTGGAGTTATTCTTTCTGATTTTGCTATCACTGATTCAGGGGGAAATAAGGTAGTATTTTTGATTATTTTTTCTGGTAACTGTTTGAGTGCGGTATTATTTGCTGTGGCAAAGTTTAAAGTTTCTGTAACTAGTGCCGCAACAGAAGGTTCTAACATAAAATTAATCCAAGCATAAGCTGCTTCGGGATTGGGTGCATTTTTGGGAATTACCATTGTGTCTGTCCACAAAGATGTTCCACTGCGGGGAATTGCATATTTTAAATCTGGGTTTTCTTCAATTACTTCCATCGCATCCGCTGAATAACCCATTGCTATTAATAAGTCTCCTGCTAATATTTGTTCTTTCCAAGCATCGGTGGTAAAAGATGCGATCGCAGGTTTTAAAATCTTCAATTTTTCATAAGCTTGTCTCACTTCTAGGGTATTAGTTGAATTATAAGAATAACCTAGAGAACGCAAAGTCGCCCCCATCACTTCCCGCACGTCATCCATTAAAGTCATGCGTTTAGATAATATTTGTTGATTCTGCCATAAATAATCCCAATCTTCTGGCGGTTTCGCGAGTTTTTTGCTATTATAAACTAAGCCAGTTGTTCCCCAACTAACTGGTACACTATGACGATTTTCTGGGTCATATTCAGGGTTTTTAAATTGGGGCATCAAATAATTTAAACCACTGAGGCGATCGGGGTCTAATTCCCTTAATAAACCCAACTCTAACATTTGTCTGACCATATAATCAGAAGGATAAATAATGCTATAGTCAGCACCACCACCCGCCTGAACTTTAGCTAACATAGCCTCATTAGAATCAAAAACATTGGCTATTGCTGCTACACCAGTATTTTCTGTAAATTTGTTGAGTAACTCGCTATTAGTATAACCAGACCAAGTGTAAATATATAATTTATTAGGATTAGCTTTGTCACTGGGGGCAGGTCTTACTTGAGCCAAAGTCCAGCCACAACTAGAAAGCACTAATCCTGAAGTAGCTGCTACTGCTGTTTTGAGAAAATTACGTCGTTTTAGAGACAGACTTTTCATTGTTAAATTGGTAGATGGCGAGCGATTTTTCCTACTGCTTTAACAGTAGCGCACTGATTGTTCTAAGGGTAAAGGTTCGCCTGTTTCGGCATCGGTATTTTGACAGGCGAATAACATTTCGGGAGAAAGTTTTTCAAATTCTAAGTGATCGTCAAAGGATTTGAGAATATAACCCCGGAGTTCCTTATAAGGTAAATGAGTCAGATGATCGATTTCCGCAGTAAAAGAACGTAAAATCAGAGAACCATAAGGATGACAACCTTGACCGATCTTTTTTCTAAATAATGCTTTAGCACGACGATCGTAACCATATTTTACTTTGTCTGCTTCCCGGGTTAAATCGACGACAAAGCATTCTCCTTCACTGTTGAGGAAAGTAGCGATCGCTTTTTTTGGACAGTGAGATTCTAACTCTTGCAAAAATTGATCTAATCCCAGCATTTTACTGTTTATCCCGCTCAATTGGGCATGATTGAATCAGAGGAAGTTCTGGATTTAATCAGCTGATTCAACTATTGACTAAAGCCAGACAATCGCTAGTATTCCAGTAAACATAGACAGGTTGATTCATATCCGGTATAGCGAAATTATTAGCTTGCATTACCGTCAGGCGATCGCCAGAATTAAGTTCTACCAAACAATGAACATGAGTTCCCAAATACATAACATTTTTTAACTGTCCAGAAAAACAGTTACCTTTTAAACAAGGAGCCTCAAAACTGAGTTTAATTTTCTCCGGTCGTACACTCACCACAACAGGATCTTGAGACTGAAAAACCGGAGCAGATTCCTGTTTTTGGACAAAGATTTTCATTTTATTATCGGTCAAAACTTGTAAATCTGAACCTTCAGTAGCGATCGCCCGACCGCGAAACAGATTAGTATCACCGATAAAATCAGCGACAAAAGCAGTTTGGGGACGTTCATAAATTTCGCTAGGACTACCGATTTGTTCGATTTTACCTTCGTGCATGACAGAAATGCGATCGCTCAAACTCAAAGCTTCTTCTTGATCGTGAGTTACCATGACAAAAGTTAACCCCAAATCTCGGTGAAGATTTGATAATTCTACTTGCATTTCCTTCCGCAATTTCAAATCCAAAGCGCCCAAAGGTTCATCCAACAACAACACAGCGGGACGATTAACCAAAGCCCTAGCTAAAGCGACTCGTTGCTGTTGACCTCCCGAAAGTTGAGTGGGAAAACGGTTAGCTAATGATTCCATTTTGACTAATTTGAGAGCACTTTTAACGCGATCGGCAACCGCAGCTTTATTGAGACGTTTAATACGTAAACCAAAAGCCACATTTTCCCACACCGTCAAATGATTAAACAGCGCATAACTTTGAAACACCGTATTAACTGGACGACGGTAAGGAGGAACATGAGTCATCGACTGATTTTGAATCAACACCTCACCAGCAGAAGGCGACTCAAAACCAGCAATTAAACGTAAGGTAGTGGTTTTACCGCACCCAGAAGGGCCAAGAATACTAAAAAATTCGCCTTGGTGGATATTCAAGTCAACTCCACGAACAGCAGTTTCTCCATTAAAAACCTTAAAAACCTTACGCAGTTCAACATCCAGCGTATTGTGAGTGTACTTCGCATCTTGATTCTGGACGGCAATTTGAGACATAATGGCGACTTCCTGTAGAGATGCCCTAGTTACAAAATTAAAACAGATTGAATCAACTGATTCAGGAGCAAAAAAGTTCTTGGCTTATTTTGACATTCTGCCCTAAGCTATAGCCAGATGCACAGCTGGTCAAAAATAGACATTGGTGCTATTTCTTAAAGGTATTGTTTTGCTTTGACTTCGCACCTGGTATAACTTTCCCAGAATATTGATTTTCGGCGTTTAACATCTGTCAACTTCTGCTATATGGCTCTGATTCAGTCTTCCTCACTAGACAACCAACTGAGAACTCGTACCGTAGGACGTAGTTACCAATCGCTGATTGTGATGATCGTTATCTCCCTGACACTAGTGGGAGCCCTTGGTAGTCGTCTTGCTTACCTGCAATTGGTAGAAGGAAAACGCAACCGGGAATTAGCGGAAAACAATCGGATTCGGTTGATGCCCAAACAACCGGAACGAGGTAACATTTTCGATCGCAAAGGCAGAATCCTCGCCAGTAGCCGTCTAGCACGTTCAGTATACCTTTGGCCCCTAGTCAATAAAGACACCCATTGGCCCAAGACACGCCAACGCCTATCGCAGATTTTAGACATTCCAGAAGCAGATATTCAAAAGCGAGTCGCCGGAGGAGAAAACGCTACCACCCTAGTCAGAATTGCCAGAGATATCTCTCCTGAGCAAATTACCGCCCTAGAGGAATCGAGAAACGAACTACAAGGAGTCAGCGTCGATATTGAAGCCTTGCGGGTTTACCCCAACGGCGAAGTAGCTGCTCACGTACTCGGTTACACAGGTGAATTAAGCGATGTCGAACTCTACAAACGCCGCAAAGAAGGGTACCGCATGGGTGATGTAGTTGGGCAAATGGGAGTCGAATATGCCTTTGAATCAACATTGCGGGGCACTTGGGGTGGGCAACAAGTGGAAGTAGATGGGCGCGGGCAAATCATCAGGATTTTGGGCGAAAAGCCCTCTAAGCCGGGGAAGAACGTGCAATTAACCCTAGACTTGGAATTACAAAAGGCAGCCGAAGGGATTTTAGGACAACATAAAGGCTCAATCATCGCAATGGACCCCAGAAATGGGGCAATTTTAGCAATGGTTTCTCGTCCCGCCTTTGACCCGAATATTTTTTCCTCGCGGATTGACAAAGAAACTTGGAGAAAGGTGCAAGCAAAAGATCATCCTTTTGTCAATCGATCGCTGCAAGCGTTTCCCCCCGCCAGTACATTTAAAATTGTCACCACAGCAGCGGCTTTAGAATCAGGTAAGTTTTCTCCAGATACAATCTTGCGAACCTACCCAGCGATTAGGGTAGGGGGAATTTGGTTTGCTGATTGGAACCGAGCCGGATTTGGCCCCTTGGGATTTGTGGGAGCAATGAAGTGGAGTAGCGACACCTTCTTTTACCAAGTGGGGATGCGAGTCGGTGGGCCAACTTTGATTGATTGGACGAGAAAGTTTGGCTTTGGGAAAGAAACAGGCGTAGAGTTGAAAAAAGAAGAAGTTGCTGGTTTAGTCCCGGATAATGAGTGGAAACTGAGGCGGTTGAAATATGAATGGACAGTTGGCGATACTGTGAATATGTCGATCGGTCAAGGCTTCTTACAAACCACACCATTACAAGTAGCAGTCATGTTTGCCGTCCCTGCCAATGGCGGTTATCGCGTCCAACCTCACATCCTCAAAGATAACGAGGAAGCCAGAAGCTGGCGGGAATCTTTAAATATGAAGCCCAAAACCGTAGAAGTTCTCCAGAAAGGTTTACGAGCTACAGTAACTACAGGTACAGGGAAAGCTTTGAATGTACCAACAATTCCTCCAGCTGCGGGTAAAAGTGGCACTTCCGAAGTCGGACATGGCAAAAAAGTCCACACTTGGTTCGGTGCTTATGCCCCAGCAGATAATCCTGAAATTGTTGTAGTCGCATTTGGGGAACACTCCGGCGGCGGTGGTGGTAGTTTTTGCGCCCCCAAAGTCCTAAAAGTTTTAGAAGCCTACTTCAGGCAAAAAGAAGCCGCCCAAGCAAAGGAAAAAGGAAAGAAGACAGAAGGCAAAAGCGAAGGCAGAAGTGAAGGCTCAAGGCAGAGGGCACAAGGCAGAAGGTAGAAGAAAGTTTTGAGATGTAGGGGCAATTCATGAATTGCCCCTACAGACTGTAGAGGCGATTCATGAATCGCCCCTACAACTGGGGAAAGTTTTGAGTTTTGAGTTGAGGAGAGCTTAACTAAATAGCCAAATTCCTGCTCATTCCTCATCAAATTTCTCCACCTTGGACAAGTTTTTATCGAAAGGAAGCGTATCTATCCAATCAGACACTACTTGGGTAATAGTCTTGTCCTGGGATGCAGTTAAGTCCTGATCCGAGCGTCTGCAGCGTCCCCTGTGCCCCTGTGTCCCTGAATCTCCTACTTCCGAGCCGGATCGAGATTTTTGGCTTTGTAGAATGTTTCTAGGCTTTGCCTATCCCCGACAAAACGCCAATGCCAAGGTTCGTAACTTACGCCTTGGGGATTGTTTTTGGGGAAAGACAACTCAAAGCTAAAGCGAGGGGCGTTTGCTTTTAGCCACTTAAAAGCAGCTGTGTTTTCAAAATTGGGGCTCAAGTTGGTTGCGGGGACATTGCCATCACCAATATCAACAGCGTAACCTGTGTGATGTTCGCTGTAACCTGGAGGGGCGCTGACTGATGCTCGTTCGGCTGCTGCTTGTCCTCGTTGGGCTTTTACGTCAAAAAACAGGTGTTGCTGCTCTGCTACAGACCGAAAACCAGAAATAGGTACTAAAATAATTCCCTGCGCTCTAGCTGCTGCTACCATTGCTTTAAATTTCTGGGCTGCTGGTTGACGTAATTTAATCCGACCATCGGCTGTAATTGATTGTAATTGTTGGGGTGGGGCTTCAAGATAAGCGAAATGTCCAGATTGTCCTACAACTATATCAGGCTGTTTGGTCGATACATTGCCTGATTGGGCGGCTGCGGGTGTTTTGGGATTATCTTTACTCTGACTGTTATTAGCGGTAATTATATTTGGCTCTGAGGATAAGAAAGTGGCAAACAAAAATCCAGCAAACAGAGCAATTACTCCCAGTCCTGTTAGTCCTGCAATCAGCCAGAACTTGTGCCTCCGACGCTGGGTTACTGTAATTGGCGCTTCCCGTAAAGCCTCTGGGATATCCTCGAATGAGGGTACTACTCGCGATCGCTTTCTGGCGAGGTCGGGATTGTCCACGCAGGTCACTCCTACACTCTAACAAACTCTAGATTTAACAATTGTAAACCCCGATCGATTAATCGCTAACCGAATGTTGAATGATCCGGCAAAATCTGTTTCTCCTCGTCCTTTTCTCAAGTGGGCAGGTGGTAAAAGTCAGCTAATTGGGCAATATATTCCCTTTTTTCCCCAAGAGTTTAACACTTATTATGAGCCGTTTTTAGGTGGAGGGGCGGTATTTTTTCATCTGTTGCCCCCAGCAGCGGTTTTGAGTGATATTAATCCAGAGTTAATTAATGTTTATTGTTGTGTGAGAGATGATGTGGAGTCGCTAATTGAGTTGTTAGCTTTGCATCAGGAGAAACATGATAAAGATTATTATTACTGGATGCGATCGCAAAATTACCAAACCTCTCTGGAAAAAGCTGCTCGGTTAATTTATTTGAACAAAACTTGTTTCAATGGATTATATCGAGAAAATTCCCAAGGTAAATTTAACGTGCCAATGGGAAAATATAAGAATCCACAAATTTGTCAGCCTGATTTACTGCGTTCTGTTTCTGAGGTTCTGCGATCGAGTAAAATTCAAGTCTCTGGGTTTACAGAAGTTTTGCGCTGGGCTAAAAAAGATGACTTTGTTTATTTTGACCCACCATATTATCCCATAAGTACAACTAGTAATTTTACAGCTTACAGCCGTTTTGCTTTTACCGAAGTCGAACAAGTTAAATTAAAAGATGTATTTGTAGAACTTACTAGCAAAGGCGTAAAAGTCATGTTATCTAATTCAGATTGTGAATTTATCCGGGAATTATACAGAGATTTTCCCAGTGACGAAATCTTGGCGACAAGAGCGATTAATTCTCATGGTAGTAAACGGGGAAAAATCAAAGAGCTTTTGGTGATGAATTATTAAGGAATCAAATATTTATTTATGATATAAGTAATAGCAAAACAAAAAGGTGTACGCTGTCCATTAGTATCCAGCTTTTCTAAAGCTTCCGCAAACTCCTTTATCTCCTCATTTGTTAAACCTTGAACAGCTTGCAAAATTCCATCAATTGCTTCACGACGCATCCTCGTCAGCTTGGGAATATTTAATCCTAATTTTTCAATACTCGTTTCAGCAGCAGCTTTTTTACTTGATTCATTTGTTGCTAAGATATCTCCAAAACCAGAATATCTAAAACAATTCTCACAGTTAATATCTAAAGGCGAAACCATGAGATTTTCATCATACCAGTAGCGTTTCTTATGTCCACAATGTACAGGTTGAGGAGGAGGTTGTTCACTTTCTCCTTGACATGAAGCAATCAGATTTGTGTAATCTAGAGCTAAATCTGGGTAATTAGTACGGGGTTTTAAATGTTCAATATGACTGTTTTTCCTGTTAATACCCATTCCACAATAACAACAAAGATAACCTTGTTCTTTTAGCAAAGCTTCATGGACAATAGGTTTTTCGGGTGCTTGGAAGTTATCATCCCAATTAGGTTTCCAGTCATCATTTTCTAAGTTCTTCCAATTAGTAAATTCTTCTGGTTCTTTACCTTTTCTGATGTACTTCATCGATTGAAAATTTCCTTTCGCCGCATCAGTACATCTGCTCTCACAAACTCCGGTTCATCAGAGCCAATTTCTTCAGATATTTGATGGCGCAATTCTTTTGCAGCGTCTAGATTTCCGGCATCTATTAGTTGAAATAGTTGACGCAGACTGTCTTTAATTTGCTGTGGACGATCGGGAACACCCATAATATCTTCTAGAATTTGATTGCTATCTCTACCAAAAGAGCTTTCTGGTTTTTTAGCAATTATACCTTCAGATGTTGCTTCTAAAATGAAAATTCCTTCTGGTTTCACATGACTAACTACTTGGGGCGAATGAGTAGTTACAATAAATTGACAATTAGGGAAAGTTCTAGTTAATGCTGGAATAATTTCCCGTTGCCATTTGGGGTGAAGATGTAGTTCTATTTCGTCTATTAAAACTACTCCTTCACCTTCTAAAGGATTAGATAAACCTGGATTAGCAATTGCTAAACGCCTTGCTAAATCTCCTACCATTGCTAACAAGCATTTTTCCCCATCTGATAATTGATTTACTGTAAATTCTTGACCTTGTTTTCTAACTGTCATTCGCAGCGGAGAACGCCGAACACGCAGGTTAGAAAATTCTGGTATTAGTGAATAAATTGCCTGTCTAACTGATTCTAATTGGCTGTTTCGATAATCATGGTTATCTCGCCGTTCCTCATTCTCCAAATCTTCCAACTTTCTGAACCATCGAAAGAAGCTATCGAAACTAATTTGTACTCCATTAAGTCCTTGATCGTAAGCATTTAGTTCAAATAAGTCTTCCTCTGGAAGCATCTCTAAGGGAATATTGAGAACCGCACGATTAACAGGATAGTAGACTGTTAAAGGTATGCTTATTTCAGGATTATTTTTCCACTGCACTCTAATACTTTTAGCAAAGTGGTCTAATTCTTCAAAGGTTTTGTCTGAAAATTGAATAATGTCTTTTTTGTCTTTATTGAGTGACCAGTTTACTTCCCTAATCGAGTCAACTAAAATTGTTATTTCGGTGGAAGTCTCTTGGTGTCCATTTTTGATATCCTGGTTGATGAAATAACGTCCTTCAGCTAGTTCCCTCTCGCTGAGCATACTTCTGTCAAGAAGTCTAAAGTATGCGTTACTAGCTTCAGGATCAAATTTAATTCTCTTTGCTAACCATGACAACATAACAGCGAGACAATCAAGAATACTAGATTTACCAACTCCATTGTTGCCGATAAATACGGTTGGTTCTTCCGGTGAAAAATCCAATGTTAAATTTACAATTCCTCGAAATGAGGAAATTTTTAATTTTTTTACTCTCATACTTTTTCACCAAAACCTACAAAGTAATCACGCCTCGATCGAACACTAAATGATCGGTCCCAATGGCGCTAATCAAAATGCGATCGCGATACACATCATAAGTTGCAAAACTGAGGCGACTTGCTGAATATTCCGTAAAATCAGAACGTCCGACTGGGCGAGTTCCTGCGCCTCCACCAGTGATCATGTAAGTTGTGCCATTAATAGAACGAGTCCGTTCATAATTATGCTCATGACCATTAATATAAAGTTGCACTTTGTACTTTTGGAAAAGCGGAGTCAAAGTCTTAATAAAAGGTTGATTCACCCCATAAACACCAGAAGAATAAATCTGGTGATGCCCAAAAACAATTTTCCAGGGCGCATCGCTACGACTTAGTTCTTTTTCTAACCAAACCATCTGATTTTTCCAATCAGCATTATCATTAGTATCTAAAGCAAAAAATTGTACAGAGTCATGGCGAAAAGTATAGTAGCGACTTGGCATATTAAACCCAGCATACTTAACTTGAGGATCGCCATTTTGTGTGGCAATATCGTGATTACCTAAACAAGCACGAAATGTTACTCCTTTATTTAATAAGTATTGATAAGGACGCTCAAAAACTGCTTCAATTTTTTCGATTTCCCCGTGATTATAGATGTTGTCTCCTGCCAAAATTACTAAATTGTAGGGATTTTTTTGGTGATAGCGAGACATAGCTTCTGCTACGTCATACTGACTTTTTGTACCAGTACCCGTATCCGCGACGGAAACGAATCTGAATAGGGGTGGTGTGGTTGGGGTGGCTAATTGGGGGACGGCGTTGGATAATTGGGTATCTGCACTTTTGGCTGGGGAACTTTGCAGAAGTTTACCTAAAAAGCTGAATCCCAAACCAGTTAAACCGCCCAAAACTAGGAACTGACGACGCTTGAAGTTCATAATAAATTCTTAAACTCAATAACTCGCTCAAAAGCAGAATAGCAGATGATAGATTAGGGCAGGAGAGAGCATTCTGTAAGAATCTTAGGACTAAAGCTGTCAAACTTACATAAGTTTGTCAGGTGCGTCAGAAAAGCTAAAATCTCCCTTAATTTAAAGATTCTAGGTCTGACGCAGACTACGATCGTTTTAGTTGCGTAAGTCCTAAATCTGTCGTGGTTCGCCCAGGAAAAGATTTCATGTCACAAGATCAACCAAAGCAGCCGGAAGTTAGCACTCAGGACACTATACCCGCTGCTGCTAGTTTGCCACCAGAAACAGCTGTACCTGTTCCGAGTCCGCTAACAGATACGTTACCAGCAGAGGAATTAAATGTTCCCAGTCCGTTAACAGATACGTTATCAGCAGAGGAATTAAATGTTCCCAGTCCGTTAACAGATACGTTATCAGCAGAGGAATTAACTGTTCCGAGTCCGTTAACCGATACGTTATCAGCAGAGGAATTAACTGTTCCGAGTCCGTTAACAGATACGTTACCAGCACAGGGAATAAATGTTTCTACTCCGGTGGGGGAAACGTTACCAGCAGCAACGACTGCTGCGCCTGTGTCAACGGCAGAAACTAAGGCTAAGGCAGCGCCAGTGGAGAAAAAGGCGAGTTTTTTGGCTAAAATATGGGGTTTGTGGACGGGTTTTTTGACGAAGGTACGTCAGATTTTGCCGGAGTCGGTGCGGCAAAAGTTGCCTAATGATACGGTGTTGACTGGTGCGATCGCTCTAGTATTAATCCTCATATTCTGGGTAAATTCCCTACTTTCGCCCGCCAAACCACCACAAGTTGCGGAAGTTCCCCCCACAATTCCTAGCGCACCGTCAGAGGTGACAATACCACCGGAAGCACCACTGGAAGCACCACCGGAAGTGGCTGTACTACCGGAAGAAACCCCAGTTTCCGAAATTCCTGTACCGTCGGAAATTACCTCACCGTCAGAAACTCCTGTATTCACACCTGTACCAGAGGAGGAAAAGGTAGCATCAGGAATTGAAGCGCCGCTGGAATTAACAGAACCTCAGCCACCGGAAATAATAGAAACTTTGCCACCACCACCGCCTGTATTGACACCGGAACAAACTTTAATTGTGGCAATTCAAAACCAAGTTACTGATATTGTGGGTGGATTTGCTGATGGTTTAATTGTGGGAATTAAAGCTGATTTTCCGAATAATTTTTTAAGTCTTCGAGTTGCTAATGATTGGTACACTTTTGATTCTGCGAAACAGGATCGGTTAGCTGCCCAGATGTGGCAACGTTCTCAAGAATTGGACTTTGAGAAGTTGGAAATTAACGATACTCAAGGTAGGCTGGTAGCTCGTTCCCCGGTGATTGGTTCTAATATGATTATTTGGCAAAGAAAATTAGCCGGAATTAGTTAACAAGGTACGTAGTTGCGCTTCAGCGCTCTTCCTAGCGCTAAAGCGCAACAACGTACCTTGTATGTTGTTGCGCTTCAGCGCTCTTACTAGCGCTAAAGCGCAACTACGTACTGTTTGAGTTTGGCATCAATTCCGGTAATATCGGTGCCGACGACTACGGCGAAAGCGCCGATTTTTAGGGCTTGTTTTGCCATTTCTGGGGAGGAAATTCCGCCTTCACAAATTACGGGAACTTGGAGTTTTTGCACCATTTCTGCTAATAATTGAAAGCCTGGGGGGGAGAGGTGTTTTGTTTCTTTTGTGTAGCCGTAAAGGGTAGTACCGACGATATCAGCACCCGCATTGGCAGCGGCTATTGCTGCTTCTAAGGTGTCTATATCTGCCATGACTAATTTGCCTAATTCTTGGTGAATGCGGGAGATTATTGTTGTTAGTTGTTCTTGATTGGGGCGTTCTCTCAAGGTAGCGTCAATTGCTATGATATCTGCTCCGGCTATTGCGATCGCTTCTGCATGAGTAAATTGTGGGGTAATATACACATCATAGCCAGGGATTTGTTGTTTCCAAAGTCCGATAATTGGGGCTGATATTTTTTGGCTTGTTGCTGTTATATGTGCTGGTGTATCGATTCTGACTGCTGCTGCGCCACCCAGTACCGCTGCTTTTGCCATTGCTGCAATCACATAAGGATCGTGTAGGGGAGATTCTACTGGCGCTTGACAGGAAACTATTAAACTTTTATTTAATGATTGTAATGAGTTTTTATTCATTTATATGATTCGTCATTAGTAGTTGAATTTTGTGTAATAAACTTTGGGGTAAAATCGGTTTGCCTAAGTAATTGTTTGCTCCTAATACTAGATTTTCCGATGAGATTTTGTTGGTTAAAGCTAGGATTTTTACATCCTGCATATCGGGTAAACTGCGAATTTGTTCAACTAATTCTTTGCCATTAGTTCCTGGGAGTTGCAAGTCCAAAATCACTATTAAAGGTTGCAAAATTTCTATTTGCTTCATTGCCGTAGACGCTTCTAATAACCATACTACTTGAAAGCCAGCCGCAGTTAAAATTTCACAAATTAAAGTGGCTGTTTCTTCATGATTTTCAATAACAACGATTCTTCCGGCGGGAAAGTTTAGGTTGATTAATCTTTCTTCTTTAGTATAAGATGATGATTGAGATTCAGTTTTCTGGTTAATGAGGGATTGTTGTTTTGGCAACCACACAGTAAAAATTGAACCAACATCAACAGTAGAGTTAACTTCAATTCTCCCGTCATGAAGTTCTACCAATTGTTTAGTTAAAGCTAATCCTAATCCAGTTCCTTCGTATTGACGACGGTAGGAACTATCTAGTTGTTGGAATTTTTGGAAAAGCAAATGTTTTTGGTGTTCGGGGATGCCTATTCCTGTATCTTCTACTTGCAAAACTGCGCGATCGCCTTCTCGCCAAACTCGCAATATTACTCTGCCTCCTTGGGGAGTAAATTTAATGCCGTTACTTAATAAGTTGTAGAGAATTTGTCTCACTCTTCTGTCATCGGCTAAAAAGCGATCGCTTTTGGCATCAAGTTTAACTGCTATTGCTAATTCTACTCCTCTTTGATTAGCTTTTGGTTTCAAGTTGATGATTTCTTGATGTGCTAATTGCGAGAGAGAAAATTCGCTGATGTTTAAAACAGTTTTCCCAGCTTCTAGTTGAGATAATTCTAAAATATCGTTAATTAATTCGAGGAGGTGTTCGCCGTTGTCGTGAATGCTTTGTAAATAGTCTCTTTGTTTTTGACTTAGTTGCCCAAAAGACCATCTTAATAGGGTAGCAGATAAGCCGATTACACAGGTTAAAGGTGTGCGTAATTCATGACTCATTGTGGCTAAGAATTCGGTTTTGGCGCGGTTAGCTGATTGTGCCAAAAGCATGGCATCATGTAGTTCTTGGGTGCGATCGATCACCCTTTTTTCTAATGTTTGTTTTTGTTGTTGAACTTCGGCATAAAGTTGTGCTTGGTAAATTGCGATCGCCAAATGTTCAGCAATATGGGACAAGAATTTTTTCTCTTTATCCTGCCATTGGCGCGGTTCAAAACATTGGTGAGCAATTAATAAACCCCAAAGTTGTTCTTGAATTAAAATTGGTACAACTAACTTTGCTCTCACTTGACAATGCCGCATTAACTGCAATAAGCAGGGATGAAAAATATAGGCAGTTTCAGTATCTTTGACTGCTAAAGTGAAGCCTTTTCGGTATCTTTCTCGACAGTTTGGTACATAAGTAAAACAACGTTCTTCTTCAGAAAAACCTAAGACTGAGGGGATATCATGAGAATATCTGGCTTCATAAGTAACTCGTCCCCAAATTTTGCGATCGCTTACTTCCTGCTCAAAGTCCTGCTCTAATTGATTGTCATTTTCTGGTTTAATTAAATTCGCTTCTTCTGGATGTAATTCTTGTCTTGCCGCTTGTTCATAAAAACTTAAAATATCTTTTTCGGTGAATTCTATGCTTTTAACTGAAGATAAAGGTTGTTCAAACTGATAAATTAATAAGCGATCGGTCTGTAAAAAATTCCTGACCTGTTCTACAGCTGTTTCTAAGATTACAGGTAATTCTAAACTCTGGCGAATTTGGGTTGTTACCTGATTCAATAATCGCTCTTGTTCCACCTGTTGTTCTAAAGCTTCATGCACAGGTTTACAGACAGAAACAAAAGGATAGATTGTCTGTTCAGAAATGATTTTTTTATTTTCATTTGCAATAAGTTCCAGCAAGGAAAGAGTAAATTCGCTTTGCAGATTAGCATCATTGGGGCCCAAAATTTGACTTGCTTCTTGAAGAGTTTTTTCTGCCAGCGGATGATCTTTGAGGAAACTAGTTAACTGAGCGAGAAATTCTGCGATCGCTTCTGGTGCAAAAGTTAATCCTACCTGGTATAATTTATCTTCTGCATCTGACCACGAACTCTCTTCTAATCGTTGCGTTGCCACCAGTAGACCACTAAACTGTTCTGACACCAACAAAATAAATTTTTCCTCTATTTGTTGTGGTCTAACTGTCAGGGTAGATAGCACATCTTCAGTCAACAGCAAATTACCTTCTCCGACCCTTTGTGCCATTTGCCCAAACACGGTTCGCAGTCCATTAAAAGAGGTTAGCGATAAATTCCGACGTAAAATAAAATTTTGATAACTCAGCATTTTAGCCGTTTACATAAAGAAGCAGTAAGCTTTACTAAATCTGACTCCAATCATGGTTCTTAATGATTCATCATGGATTAAGGCAAGTATAAACAGTTTCTTTTACTAATGTATAGCCGAAAGCTCGTAAAAAACCGTAATCATTGAGGTAAACTTGTGCATCGTTTAGCTGCTACCCCCGGAGGATGGAATTTTACAGAACAAGGAGTGATTTTCATTGAGCAAACGCCTGCTCCTATTGTATTCCTCACGGCTGCGGATACGGATATTCAAACTTTAGCAGCGGCTGTGGGCAAACTCCCAGCAGATTTTCCCGAACTGCGAGTCGTCAATCTTTTACAATTACAGCAACAACTGAGTATTGATACTTACGCCACCCAAGTATTAGCAAAAGCCCAGATTATCATTATTCGCCTACTTGGAGGACGTTCCTACTGGTCTTATGGTTTAGAAGTGGTGCGGGAGACGGTACAACAAACAAAGGCAAAGTTAATTATCATGCCAGGGGATGACCGTCCAGACTCCGATTTAATCAGTCATTCTAATGTTTCCCTCGTCGGGGTAAATCAATTGTGGCGCTATTTCAACGAGGGCGGTGTAAATAATTTTGTCAATGCTTTAAAGTTTGTTGTTGATGTTTGCTGCCAAACAAATTACAATCCCCCGCCTCCGCAGGAAGTTCGGCGAGTAGGAATCTATTCTTGGCAGCAAGAACAGTCAGGAACAGAGTATAAACACTTAAATTTAATTAGCAAAGTTGGTATTTTATTTTACCGCGCTCATTATTTAGCAGGAAATACCGCACCAATTGATGCTTTATGTCATGCTTTAATGACAAAAAACCTAGCACCTGTACCAGTTTTTGTTTCTTCTTTGCGAGATCCCGATGTGCAAGCGGAGTTGGAGGAATATTTTTACCCAAAAGATGCGGCACCAATTCAAATTTTACTTAATACTACCAGCTTTTCAGTTAATAATTTTGAACGGAAAATTAACAATTTTGAATTAACGCCAAATTTCTCAGATATTCCAGTTTTACAAGTAATTTTTAGCGGGGGAACAGCAGAACAATGGGAATCTGGTTTTCAGGGACTTTCGCCTAGAGATATGGCGATGAATGTGGCGTTACCAGAAGTAGATGGGAGAGTTATTAGTCGGGTAGTTTCTTTTAAAGCAGTGCAGTCTAAACATCCTAGTTTAGAAACAGATGTAGTTGGATATGAACCTAATTTAGAGAGAGTTAATTTTGTTGCTGAGTTAGCAGTAAGTTGGGTAAAGTTGCGGCAAAAAATTCCAGCAGAACGTAAGGTAGCTTTAATTTTAGCTAATTATCCCACTCGCGACGGCAGGTTAGCAAATGGTGTAGGTTTGGATACTCCTGCTAGTTGCGTGGAAATTCTGCAAGCTTTAGAAAATGCAGGTTATGTGCTGGGAAATTTGCCGGAAACTGGAGATGATTTAATTAATAGATTAACTGCGGGAGTTACTAATGATTTGGAAGGAAAGGAGTTGCGATCGCCAAATCAAGTGTTATCTTTAACAGAATACCAAGAATATTTTGCTAATCTTCCTTTGTCCGTTCAACAAGGGATAATTGAAAGATGGGGAATTGTTGAAGTAAGAGATTTTCCGATTCCGGGAATTCAATTAGGTAATGTTTTTGTAGGAATTCAACCAAGTCGGGGTTACGATCTCGATCCGAGTTTAAATTATCATGCGCCAGATTTAGAACCAACTCATGATTATTTAGCTTTTTATTATTGGGTGAGAAAGCATTTTGGGGCAGATGCGATCGTTCATGTCGGAAAACATGGTAATTTGGAATGGTTGCCCGGTAAAAGTGTCGCCCTTTCGAGTAATTGTTATCCCGAAGTAGCATTAGGCGCAATTCCGCATTTCTACCCTTTTATTGTTAACGATCCTGGTGAAGGTTCCCAAGCGAAACGTCGCGCCCAAGCGGTGATTATTGACCATTTAACGCCGCCAATGACGAGGGCAGAATTGTATGGAAATTTGCACAAGTTAGAAAATTTAATTGATGAATATTACGAGGCGCAAAATTTAGACCCTTCGCGGTTGGGGGTGATTTGCGATCGGATTTCTCAGCTAATATTAGAAGAGAATTTGCAATTGGAATTGGCATTGGATGACAGGCAATTGGGATTGGAATTGCCTGACAGGCAAGATGCCTGTCCTACAAGATTGGGGACTGAGGAATTAACAGCGGTGATTCCTAAAATGGATGGTTATTTGTGTGAATTGAAAGAGGCGCAAATTCGGGATGGGTTACATATTTTTGGGCAATGTCCCCAAGGGCGACAATTAAGAGATTTAATTGTTGCTATTGCGCGACATCCTGGTAGTAATAGAATCGGTTTAACTCGCGCCATTGCTAAAGATTGGGGTTTAGAAATTGACCCTTTAACAGATGATTTGTCATTGGTAATTGGTGAAAAATATCGGACTGTTGGCGATGTGGTGGAAGTTTTGGAAGAACAAGCTGCTAACTTGGTAGAAAAGTTAATCGAAAACCAAGGACAAATTACAAATGACATCGGAAAAATGACCGAAAAAGAGTTAACTTGGATCGGTGATTATCTACTTCCAGCATTACAAAAAACGCCACAAGAAATCAGCAATTTATTACAAGGTTTAGATGGGAAATTTGTTCCTCCCGCACCTTCAGGCGCACCTACAAGAGGTCGCCCAGAAGTATTACCAACTGGACGCAACTTTTACTCAGTTGATATTCGCGCCATTCCCACAGAAACCGCTTGGGATATTGGTCGAAAAGCGGCGGAAGTATTAATTGAAAGATACACTCAAGAAAATGGAGAATATCCCAAAACTCTGGGTTTATCTATTTGGGGAACTTCCACAATGCGAACAGGTGGCGATGATTTAGCAGAAGCTTTAGCATTATTAGGAGTGCGTCCAATTTGGGATGGAGTAGCGCGACGAGTGGTAGATTTTGAAATATTACCAGTTTCAGTTTTAGGTCGTCCTCGTGTTGATGTCACCTTGCGAATTTCGGGTTTTTTCCGCGATGCTTTTCCCAATTTAATTGATTTATTTGACCAAGCAGTAACCGCAGTTGCAGCATTAAATGAGTCGCCAGAAGATAACCCTTTAGCGGCAAAAGTTAAGCAAGAAACGGAAGTTTGGGTAACTGCTGGGTTGAGTGAAGAACAGGCAAAAATGCGATCGCAATTTCGCATCTTCGGTTCCAAACCTGGTGCTTATGGTGCAGGTTTACAAGGTTTAATTGAGTCCCAAAATTGGCAAGATGACCAAGATTTAGCCCGTGCTTATATTAACTGGAGTAGTTACGCTTATACTAGCACTAACAAAAATTCCCCCCCTTATCAAGGGGGGTTAGGGGGGATCTCAGCACCAGAAGCTTTTGCCGAAAGATTGCGCCAAATGCAAATAGTATTACATAACCAAGATAACCGCGAACACGATTTATTAGATTCCGATGATTACTATCAATTTCAAGGGGGTTTAACTGCATCAGTTCGCGCTTTAACTGGCAAAAATCCCCAAACTTATTTCGGTGATAATTCCATTCCTGAAAATCCCAAAGTTAGACAATTAAAAGCGGAAATTGCGAAAGTTTATCGTTCCCGTGTGATTAATCCAAAATGGATAGCTGGCGTAATGCGTCACGGTTATAAAGGCGCTTTTGAAATGTCCGCAACAGTTGATTATTTATTTGCTTACGATGCAACAGCAAACTGTGTAGAAGATTTCATGTATCAAGGAATAGCAGAAAATTATTTATTTAACCCTGAAGTCCAAGCATTTATTGAGCAAAAAAACCCTTGGGCGTTGCGCGATATGGCAGAAAGATTGTTAGAAGCAAATCAGCGAGGTTTGTGGGGAAATGTCGATCGCTATATAATAGATAAATTACGAGCAATAGTCCACGAAGCAGAAGGAAAAATAGAAGGTAATTATAGCAGTTCTATTTGATTTTGTTTTTTTAACCGCAAAGAACGCAAAGGACGCAAAGGAAAGAAAAAGAGGAATATGAAGAGATTTTCAGATTTTTTTAACCTCTTCCTCTTCCTCTTTGCGTTCTTTGCGTCCTTTGCGGTTCATAAAAAAATAAATTTGTTACACTAATTAAAGGTAGGATGCCTCAGTTCACAGATTCCCTAAAACCAGAATACCCATGCTAGCAACCTCGATACTTTTGACCAAAGAATTGCCCAGCTTGTCATATAATCCCACACGCGATCGCTTTGATGAAACCTGGGAAGCACCCTTAGCAACATTGCTAGGATTGGGACGTGCTGCTGGTGCAGATTTTATCGAATTCTTTTTAGAACGAGTCAATTACATTAGCTGTTTAGCAGAAGATGACGGTATTACTAGCATCTCACCCAAACTTTCTACAGGTGCAGGTGTCAGAGTTTTTCGCGGACAATCTGATTGCTATGTTAGCACCAATGACCTATCATTTTCGGGACTAAAAGCAGCATTAGAAAAAGCGCTTTCGATTCAAGGATTAATTCTCCCAGCACCTAATTCTTACATCCCCGAAATTAACTTAGAATTACTCCGAGATTACGCCACTAAAAATAACAAAGATACTTGGATTTCTCAATTTAGCTCAATGCAAGAAATGGGCGAAGTTCTGCTTGATGCTAACGCTAAACTCCAACAAAAAGCTAATCACGTTCAATCTCGTCGCGCCGTTTATTTTAGAGATTGGCAAGAAGTTTTAGTCGCTGCAAGTGATGGTACTTTTGCCCGTGATATTCGCTTAACTCAATCGGTTGGTTACAATCTTTTGTGTGCTGATGGTGCTAATCGTTCTTCCATTGGTAAGCGTTCCGGTAATACGGGAGATGCTAGCTTTTTGCGGAATTGGAATTACGAAGCTGACTCGGAAGAAGTAGCAGAATCAGCCGGAAAAATGCTTTATGCTGATTATGTAGAATCGGGAACTTATCCGATTATTATGGCAAATGCGTTTGGCGGCGTGATTTTTCATGAAGCTTGCGGACATTTGCTGGAAACTACTCAAATTGAACGCAAAACTACTCCTTTTATTGACAAGAAAGGCGAAAAGATTGCTCACGAAAATTTAACTGCTTGGGATGAAGGTCGATCGCAAAATGCCTTCGGAACGATCGACATGGACGACGAAGGAATGCCTACCCAAAGAACATTATTGATCGAAAATGGCATTTTGAAGAATTTTATTGCCGATCGCGCAGGTTCCATGAGAACTGGACATCCTAGAACCGGAAGTGGAAGAAGACAAGGTTACACTTATGCTGCTGCTTCTCGGATGCGAAATACCTACATTGCACCCGGAGATTACTCCCTAGAAGACTTATTTAATTCCGTAGATAAAGGCATTTACTGTAAGAAAATGGGCGGCGGTAGTGTCGGCGCAACAGGCGAATTTAACTTCGGAGTTGATGAAGCTTACCTGATCGAAAATGGCAAAATCACCAAACCTTTAAAAGGTGCAGTTTTGATTGGCGAAGCTAAGGAAATCATGAACAAAATTTCCATGAGTTCCAGAGATTTAGAACTAGCTTCTGGTTTTTGCGGTTCGATTAGTGGCAGCATTTACGTAACAGTTGGACAACCACATATTAAGGTCGATTCTATCACCGTTGGCGGACGCTAAAGGATGTAGGGTGCGTTAGTAACGCACCATCCCTAAAATCCAAAATTCTGCAATGATAATTCAAAGGGAGAAAGTTGTGCCAAGTACTCAAGAGATTGCGGGATACGCCCAAGAAATCGCTCACAAATTGGGAATTAAAAAGTTCGATATTTACGGTTCAACTGTTGATGAAACTAGCGTACAAGTAGATCAAGGTGAACCAAAACAAGTTAACGCTTCTAGTCGTTCCGGTGTAATGGTTCGAGTGTGGAATGACAACCAAACTTTAGGGGTTACTAGTACTACAGATGTCGATCCTTTGGGGATTGAATTAGCTTTAAAAACTGCTAGAGAAGCCAGTTTTTTTGGTGCGAAAGAAAACATTCCCGACTTTAGCCCCGAAGCAACTATTCCTATTACTCATTCATCCACAGAAAAAGCAATCCAAGCACCCGCAGCTAAACTAATTGAAACTTTATTAGCAGCAGAAAAAGAGTTGATTTCTGCTCATCCAGCAATTACAAGTGTGCCTTACAATGGTTTAGCTCAAAGAGATGTAGACAGATTTTATGTTAACAGTGAAGGTGCAGTTAGAAACGAATCTCACACTATTTCTTCTATCTATTTTGCCACTAAAACTGAGCAGGAAGGGAAAAAACCTCGCAGTGCTGGCGCGGTGAGAATTAGCCATAGTTTAGAAGAGTTAGATATTTCTGGTTGCTTGCAAGAAGCTGCCAAGAAAACTATCAGTCACTTGGATTATGAAAAAGTCAAAACTGGTAAATACCAAGTGGTTTTTTCGGGTAAAGCTTTCTTGAGTTTGTTGAATGCTTTTTCTAACATTTTTAATGCTCAAGATATCCTAGACAAGCAAAGTCTCTCGACTCCTGAAACCTTGGGAACAAAAATTGCTTCTCCGTTACTTTGTGTCTGCGATGATGCGTTACATCCCAGCAATGTTGGCGCAGAAACTTTTGATGATGAAGGTACACCAACCAGGCGAATTTCCATCATTAATAATGGGGTTTTGACTGGTTTAATTCACAGTGCTGGTACTGCGAAAAGATTGAATGCACAACCTACAGGCAATGCTAGTATCGGCGCAAAAGTAACAGTTAGCCCGCACTTTTATCATATTTTTTCGTCAGCACAACCTGAACAAGAATTAAGCATAGAAACTGCGGATAATGTGATTTACATCGATCAATTAAAGGCTTTTCATGCTGGAGTTAAAGCAGTTCAAGGTTCTTTTTCTCTGCCTTTTGATGGTTGGATGATCAAAAATGGTGAGTTAATTAGTATCGATGCAGCAACTGTTGCTGGAGATTTTCTCCAAGTTTTAAATTCCATCATTTTTGTAGAAAAAGAAGCAGAATTAACTACCAGTGGTGTTTGCCCAAAAGTTTGGGTTGATGCACTTTCAATTACTGGCGAATAAATTTGGTACGTTGTTGCGCTTTTGCGCTATTTACACAGGTAAAAATATCGCTAAATCGCAAAAACCAACCCCATTAAAAATAATTTTTATTTGTTTTTATAAATGAATCTGTATTAAAAAAT
>NZ_JBHFNQ010000202.1:0-52652 GCF_041929345.1 Floridaenema aerugineum BLCC-F46 | reverse complement strand
ATAGTTATCTATCAATGGGGCGGGGGACATTACCCCCCCCCCAAAAATTTATAATTAATTTGGGGGGGGGAACATGACCCCCAATTTTTTAAATTTATTTTTAAAAAAAAAAAAATAAATTTTTGGGGGCAAATTACCCCCACCCAATAACAATGTTTTTTTTGTGGTGGGTGTTTTTTTTTCCCCGCCCCATTGATAGATAACTATTTTCACTTTATTTATTTGCACCTACTTAATCATCGATGACTAATGACTATTAAACGAGTCTTCTGAGAGTATCTAATAACATCTGCTGGTTAAAAGTGCCTTTGGTAATATAGGCATTGGCACCTGCTTCTGCACCCCTTTTTTTATCTTCATCGCTGGCTAAGGAAGTTACCAAAATAATCGGTATTTCGCTATATTCTTTTTGTTGGCGAATTTTGGCGGTGAGCGATAAACCATCTAAATTCGGCATTTGAATGTCGGAGACTATAGCATCATAAGAGCGAGATTTTAATTTAGTAAGTGCATCCATGCCATCGACGGCTGTTACGACTTCATAACCTGCTCCTTCTAGGATACGTTTTTCTTGGGTACGAATGGCGATCGAATCTTCTACTAACAAAATAACTTGTTTACGTTCTTTTGAAGCTAGGGATTTTACAGAGCGTCTTGTAACTTTTGAGACTGCTTGCTTACGCACAGATTTAATTAAATCCTGGGGATTTAACACCATACAAACTTCCCCAGTACCCAAAATAGTTGCACCGGAAACATTCCGCACCCGCTTGAGCAATTTACCTTGGGGTTTGAGCATTACATCCTGTTCATCTAGTAATGCGTCTACAATTAATCCCAAAGTAGCATCTCCTACTTTAATAATAATACAAGGCAAATGTTGAGAATTTGTAGCTGCTTGCTGAAGCGGAAGAGTTCCCCATCCCTGCTGATGATTTATTTCTAATAAATCAGCTAAGTGAGTCACTGAAATAGGTTGAGAATCAACAAGAATTGTATCTTGTCCTTCAATGGGAAAAATATCTGACTGTGTAATTAACCGCGCCATCATCACATATTCCACAGGAATTGCATAAGAAATATTATCGACTGAAACAATTAATACGTGCGCTGTCGCTAAAGTTGTGGGTAACAACATCCGAATTGTACAACCCATTCCGAAATTAGATTCAACTTGGATATTGCCTTTCAAATGTTCTACATTATTCCGTACCACATCTAAACCTACACCCCTACCCGAAACTTCGGTAACAAATGTCCGAGTCGAAAATCCCGGTGTAAAAATTAAAGATTGAATTTGGGATGGTGTCATTGTGTTCAGTTCTTCTTCGCGACAAACACGGCGTTTCAATGCAGTTTGTTTGATTTTTTCAATATCTAATCCCCTACCATCATCGATAACTTCTATTACTACATTGGTTGTTGTTTGTTTCGATCGCAGTAAAATTGTTCCTTGGGGAGGTTTACCGAGACGGCATCTTTCTTCTACAGCTTCAATTCCGTGATCGACACAATTACGAATCATGTGCATCAAAGGATCTTTCATTTCTTCAATGATGCGTTTATCGGCTTTTGTTTCTGCTCCTTCGATAATGAAATTAATTTCTTTACCTTGTTGTTTAGCTAAGTCGCGTACCATGCGAGGAAATAAATTAAAAATAGTTGATAATGGTAATAGTCGCAGAGTTCTAATTCCATCGGAAAGTTCATCAGAAATTACTTCTAGTCTCTGGACATCTTCATAAAGGGAATTTCGTAATTTGTTAACTAGCATTCCCAGTTTATCCAGGAATTGTTCTTTAGTTCTGGATGAATCTTTACTATGTGCTAAATCGGAGCTTTGGGGCAGAGAAAACAGAGAAGCAGCAACGGGGAAAAAGTCTGTTTGTGCTGATTCATTTTTGAGTGTTATTCTCGAAGATTGAGATTTAATGCGACTATATTCTTCACATAAATTGGCGATTTCTTCAATTTCTGCCAGTCGGTGATTAACCCGAATTTTGGTGACTGTAAGTTCACCTGCTTGAGTCATTAAAGAATCTAAATGCCGAGTTTCTACTCTAACGCTTTCAATGCGGTAAGTTTGCTCAGTGGGAGTTAAGTTTGGGAAAATTTTTAGTGGTTCTGGAGGGTTTTCTGAAATTGGGGAAATAGTAAGGTTTAGTTTTTGAATTTCGTTGACGGGAACTGTGTCAGAGGTAATGTTTGGGAGATTAACAGTTGGCGGAACTTCTATTTCTGGGTGAATTACTTCTACATCAGTCGCAGTAATTGGAGTTTCTGCTGCTATTTCCTCTGGTTGCTCTCCAGATAAGGTGTCTTCTTCGTGAGTTTCTGATGATGGTTGATTTTCTGTTGAATTATCCGAAGATTCTGGGCTATTTCCTCCCATCATATAAGCTAAAACATGGAAGGCATCTATGCGGGGTGGAGTGCCTGTAACTGCTTCTACTACTAATTGACTAATGGCATCTAATCCTTGGTAAAGGCGATCGCTAACATCAGGCGATAGTTCTACTTCATTTCGTTTTATTGTACCTAAAATATGCTCTAATTGATGGGCGAGAGTGGAAATATCTTTTAATCCCAACATCCCAGCATCGCCTTTGAGACTATGTGCTTCCCGCATGATTTCTTCTAAATTTGCTCGATCGTGGGAATCTTTTTCTAAGTGCAGCAAGCCTTCTTCTAATTTTTGTAAATGTTCCTCGCTGGCGGATTTAAAGATAACTCTCAGTTCTTCATCGTCGATATACATTATAATTTTCTCCTTGGCTATTCATGATTTTTGGTAACAGGGAAATGATTAATAATTCCTCAGTTAAACTACATTTTTTAAATTCATAGTTGCCTCATTTAACTGTTGGGTACTAATTTTCGTTTGACTAATGCCGCTGGCTGTTTCAGCAGCAGCTTGGTTTAGTGAATTCATCGCATCTACTACTTGTTGAATGGCAATAGATTGCTCTTTGGCACTTAAGGAAATTTGTTGAACACTGAGAACGATGTTGTCAATTGATGCTGCTACCTTTGTGAAAGTTTCTGCTGTCTTTTGGGTATTTTTGGCATTATCATCTACTGTTTTAGTACCCTCCTCTGTAGCGATAACTGTAGAATTAATGGCATTTTGGATCTCTGTAATTAAGGAATTGATTTGAGCAACAGATTTTTTGCTTTGATCGGCAAGTTTGCGAATTTCTGCGGCGACAACGCCAAAACCTTTGCCATGTTCACCAGCACGCACCGCTTCAACAGCGGCGTTCAAAGCTAACATATTTGTTTGGTTGGCTAAGTCACTTACTAAGTTGGAAATGCTAGCAATTTGATTGGTTTGTTGACTTAAAATTAAGGTTTGTTCGGCGATACTAGTGACTTTTGCTTTTAGCGATAACATCCCTGATTGAGTTTTTTCTACTACTTCGGTTCCCGATGCGGCTAATAGTAATACTTCTTTAGCACTAGTAGCAGCAGTAGCAGCTTGACTTGCTGCGCGTTGTGAAGAAACTCCTAATTCATCCATTGTGGTAGTTGTTTGATTGACAGCTGTTGCTTGATGATTTGCGGTGCGTTCTTGCTGTTCGACTGTGCTAGCAATTTCTGTGGAAGAAGTGGCGATCGCATTTACAGCTTTATTTATTTGGGAAGTAATACCTGAAGAAATTAAAATTGCCGCTATTAAGGAAAATCCTAAACACAAAAGAGCACCTATTAACACGGCAGCAATCAAATTGTTTAGTACCTTTTCAGCTTCATTAGTTGCTTGAAGAACTAAATTTTTCTCAGCTTCGTTAAATTCTCTGCTTAAATCTCTAAAATCATTGACTAGTGATTGCTCTTGCTCTGTTCTTAATAAAGAAATTGCTTCTGTTTGCTTACCTGCCTGAATTAAGTTAATAACTCTGTTAGCTACTTGGTTATATCTATTATTTAAAACTACCATTTTTTCCCAACGTTCTATCTGTTGAGAATTGGTAAGCATTGGCTTTATCTTAGTGGAATATTCAGTAAATAGCTGCAGCCAGGTTTTGTAATCATTAATTAGCTGGTTATTGCGAAAAATTACGTAACCCCGCAGTGCCAAAGCCTTCCTAGCGTAGCTAAATCTCATTAAAGCACTATTCTCAAGAATTTCTTGGTTTCGTTTTACTTCATCAAAAGCGAGAACCAATCTATTTGTACTGGAATAAATTAATCCAGCTAATCCCATGAATAGAATTATTGGCACTCCATAACCTAATAACATTCGATTCCGTAATTTAAATTTACTAAACATAATTTTCTCTCTGTTGGTATCTGCAAGATTTTTTAGTCTTTAAACTATGGTTTTAAGATTCATGGCTGCTTCATTTAACCTTTGGGTACTTTCTTTAGTTTGGCTGATTCCACTAGCAGCTTCAGCTGCGCCTTGATTGAGGTTATTCATCGCCTCAACTACCTGTTCAATAGCAGTTGCTTGTTGCTTGCTGATTAATTGGTTGAACAATTTGGCGACTAATAAAAAGTACAATAAATGAACCGACTAAAACCGCAATTACTGTACCACCGATCGAAACAACTTGAGCTAAAAATTCTGCTGGCTTTGCGGCTTGGATTCTTTGGGCTTGCAGAGCATTTTCTCGCTTAATCATTAACTCAATATTTGCTCTGATCTGATCCATTACTAGACAACTGATTTAAGATTTACAGCAACTTCGTTGAGTTTTTGGGTACCAAGTTTAGTTTGGCTGATTCCACTAGCGTTTTGCATAGCAGCTGTACTTAAAGAGTTCATTGCTGAGGCTACTTGCTGAATCGCTGTGGCTTGCTGCTTGACGTTCAAGGAAATTTGTTGGCTACTTTCATAAACGTTGTTAATTTCTGCCATAATACTGGCAAAAGCATCGGCAGTTTTTTGAGCAATTAATTCTCCCTGTTCAGCACTTTTAGTGCCTTCTTTAGTCACAATTACTGTAGAGTTAATCGCATTTTTAATGTCACCCACTAAACCATTAATTTTATCAGCAGATCGTTTGCTAGCATCGGCTAATTTGCGAATTTCACTAGCCACAACTCCAAAACCTTTACCATGTTCTCCAGCACGCACGGCTTCTACTGCTGCATTCAAAGCTAACATATTAGTTTGGTTAGCTAATTCGCTGACTAAGGTAGAGATGTTACCTATTTGATTTGTTTGTTCGCTTAAGTTGAGAATTTGATTGGCGATCGCTTCTACTTTTTGTTTCAAATTTCCCATTTCTTGCAAAGATAATTCCACCGCAGAACTTCCCTCTTCAGCTTTTTCTAATGCTTCTTGTGCGCCTTTGGCTGACATTTCTGCTTGTTGGGCTGATTGACGAGAAGATACGCCTAATTCATCAATAGTGGTAGTAGTTTGATGAACTGCGGAAGCTTGTTGGGAAGCGGCGCGTTCTTGTTCTTCGATTGTGGCAGCAATTTCTGTGGAGGAACTAGCGATCGCATTCACACTTTCATTAATTGTTTGTGTAATTCGCGAAGCAATCCATAAACCTAGAGGAATCGCCAAAGCGATCGATAATAATGTCCCGATAATTACTGCTAAATTCAGCGCACTTAAGGCATCTTTAGTTTCTTTATTTTTTTGTTGTTGAATTGCAATTTCATCTTGCTCAAATTCATTCAATAATTGCTCTATTTCCCGATTCAATTCTTGCCGACTTAACGAATTATAACTTTGTACTGCTTCTTTTACTCTGCCAGTTCTCACTAAATTGATCAAGTTCCTATTAAATTCAATAGACTGTTTTCCCAGTGCAATCACTTGTTCTAAACGCTGTTTTTGTTCGCTAACTTCTACTCTTTCTTGCAAGTATTCCGCTGATTTCTTAAATGACGTTTCTCCTTCCTGAAAGCTGATAACGTTTTGTGGCTCTGGTTTTAATAAGTAACCTCTACCAGCCCTTTGCACCCTCGCTAAACCCAAAGCCATCGTGTCTGTATTTCTGACTATTTCATAACCCAAAACTTCTCTTTTATTTTGTGACTCTACTTTTCCCACGTTGTAGTAGACTACGCTGGCGATCGCAACTGAAAACAGTAAAGGCACAGAATACCCTAAAATAATCCTGTCTCTTAGCTTTAAATTACCAAACATACTATCAAATTTCATAAAATTACACTTCCTCATTTACAATTAAATCACCCTGCTGAAAAACTTTGGCTAAGTCCAAAATACTCATCATTTTCTCGCGGTAATTAGCCGTACCTCGTAAATATTCCCTATTTGCTGAATGCACTGCTGTCGGTACAGGTAAAATCTGCGACGGTTGCAAATACATTACATCAAACACTTCATCAACTGTCACCCCTGCAATTAAATCATCCATTTTAATAATCATTACTTTAATATTATTGCTATTTTCCATCTCTAATATTGGCATATTTAACACTGTGCGAATATCAACTAATGTCAAAATTTCTCCCCGCAAATTCATATTACCCACAATATGCGGAGGGCAACAGGGAACCGGAGTAACTTGACGAATATCAGTAAATTCGCGCACAATTCCTAAATCTAGCCCAAAATATTCATTATTTAACCCCACCACTGCTAAAGGAATTAATCCGGTAAAATCTTCTTTTTGAGTAGGTTGCCTTAAATTCTCTGCACGTTCTCTCAATATTGCTCTTTCTTCCGGCGTTGCTTCAGGACAAAATAGCAATTGTTTTTTGCTGAATTTCTCCGTAAATTCTCCTTTTTCTAAAGTTCTTTTCCCTAAAATTGATTCAAAATTTTGGGAATAGCAAAGTAACTTTTCATGATTCAGCAACATGATAAGATCTGCATCTACTTTGCCAATGCCAGCTATAAAATGCGAAGCACTTCCATTCAATTCCTGTATATAGAATAGTTCATTTGTCATTTCTTGCTGGTAAATATTATGAACTTCTAGGACTTGATTCACAATAATTCCTAAGCGAAATTCTGGCGATTCTAAAACAATTATACTGTCTGTTAAACTATAATCTAATTGCTCGTAACCCAACCGAATATTTAAGTCTAATACTGGTAGAATATCCCCACGCAGATTTACTACACCAACAATATCAGCTGGTGCTTCCGCAATAGGTGTCAAATTAGGTAAAGAGAAAATTTCTTGCACACAAAATGTTTCCACTCCATAGCGTGAACTATTTATTCTAAAGATCAGATAAGGTTTATTAGTCATTGTTAACCTATTTGTATTTTTGCTAAAGTTATGAGATAAAAGTTTGATTTCTGAACCTATACAACTTGACAATTTGCCAATTTACTAGAAACACTATTACTAGTAGCTGTTAGCGCAGAAGCTCAAGCTTGTAATACTGGTTTCTATTTCTACTTTAATCAATAATTGGACTTAGTTAACCAGAGTGGCAGTCTATTCCTCTACTTGTTGCTGATTTGTCACTTTGAGAAGCACCCCTAACAAGATTTTGCTTTAAGTTTGCACAGTTTCCCTATTTTTAACTATTTTTTCTGATTTTACTTTTAGTATAATTAGGATAGTATGTTTCAGCTAATTAATTAGCAATTAACTTTCTTACAATAGTTTATTGACGTATTCTAGCAACTCACCAGCAGTTACAGAGCTTTGTTGCTCTACCATAGCTGAGGATGGTAGCTGTTTGAGTAGTTCCAAAGCAGTTGCTAACATTTTTTTCGCTCTATTAGTATTTCCTTCTTTTTCATAAATAGCCGCAAGTTCCAAATATGCTGAAACAGAAGAAGGTGCCAAATAAATAATAGTTTTCAAAAATATTTTGGCTTTTTCTAGGTCTTGTTTTTCTTCAGCAATATGCGCTAATAAATGATAAGGCTGTACTGCCAAAGAATCAATTGCTATTGCCTGCTGACAGTAATAAACAGCTTTACTATGCTGACCTAAATTAGCATAAGCTTGCGCCAGTAAGTAATGAGCAGCAAAATGTTGCGGATGGCAAGCAATCACTTGTTCGGCTTTTTTAATTGCTGGCATATAAGCTTCTTCTTGAAAAAGTATCTCTGCTTCTTTCATCAAATTATTGGATGAATTTTGATTGCCAGAAGTAGATACATTTGTGATAACTGTTTCTGTTGGTTTTGCGAGCGGAGAATTTGCATAATGATGCTCAAAATTTGATGATTGGATTTTCTGCGGTAATTCTTTTACTACAGCAGGTTTGTCTTGGTATTTCGCTGTTTCACTCTTAAATATTTGGCTATGATCAGAATGATAACTTTTAGATAAATCTGTTTTTCTGCTCTTTTGCTGCACAGAATCACTAGGTTCTAATTGCTTACTTTGTCTTCGTTGATAAATTACTGATTCTGGTAATACATTGACTTGAAATTCACCCATATTCTGACCATAAAGCTCTGTGTGTGCTGTCATTAAGTAACCACCAGGCACTAGGGTATCATAAAATTTTTTAACTACTGTTGTAATAGCTAGGCGTTCAAAGTACACAAAAACGTTGCGACAGAGAATCAGATCCATATCGTGAAACTCAGTATTATAGTCGGGAAAGTTATCGGTTAGTAAATTTCCCTGTTGTAATTTCACCATCTGACGAATTCGATCGTCTATTTGCCATTCGTTTTGTTGCTCTTGAAAATAATTAATTTGTAAATGAGGATCTACTAACCGAAAAGACCAAGGATTATAAATTCCTTGTTTGGCTTTCTCAATAGCTTTATAATTAATATCTGTTCCCAAAACTAAGATATTCCAATTATCTAAGTCCGAAATTAATTCTTGAATTAAAATAGCTAAAGAATAAGGTTCTTCGCCTGTAGAACAGCCAGCACTCCAAACCCTGAGAGATTTTTTATGATTACCTGTTACCTCTGAGTTTTGCTGTTTTGCTGCTATAATTTCTGGTAATATTTTAGTTCTAAGTAGGTTAAATTGCCCTCGATCGCGAAAAAAGTAACTTTCTCCCGTAGTGAGTAAAGATACTAACTCTTTCCATTCCTGTTTTGCTGACCAATTTCCGAGTCCGAATTTACCTTGAGGAGTTTTAGATTCATTCTTGGCTTCTAAAAATAGATAATAATCTTCGGGATTTGATATTCGCAAATATTTTATCCTTTGCCAGAGTTTTTTTGTTAATGTATTTTTATCCTCCTCTCTAATGTGCAAACCCGTATTTCTGGTAATTAATTGGCTAAAACAATTGATTAACGCCTCATTCATTAAACTTACTCTTGGGGCAATGAACATGATATATTTTATACTCTAATTTGGGCTACTGTAGTCAAAAAACTTGAGAATCACAGAGGTATTATTAAATTCTTTAACTAAATTACAGATTTGAGAGCCAAAAATTTATATTTCTCTGTAAAGTTAGCCGTTTCGTTAGAATTTGCGGAAACTGGGAAGAGTACACAAAATATAATAACAGAGGCAAATCTAGTTTTGGCATGGTTTTGAAGACAACAGCAAAATCAGATCGAGTAAGTATTGCAAAGTAACCAGATTAGTCTGTTGTGAGTTTGATAATCCCAATAGATGCACTTTTATATTTTACTACCTATTTCGATTAATGGCTGTTACTAAAGCTGGGAGATGAATTTGAGTTCGGTTCTCCCAGACAAAATTAATTAGACATCTCCAGAAATTAAAGGTGCATCTCCAAAAAAGCTTGTAGAGACGTTATATATAACGTCTCTACAAGCTTTTTTGGAGATGTCTATTAAATTTTAGTGTTCTTCCACGTACATCTTAGGTTCGATCGCAAAGTTATCCATTCGTCCAGATTCATCGATAACATAACCAGCAGTGGTGTCTAAATCACTACCTTCTTCTTGTTCTCTGAATGCTTCTAATTGCTCGATATTCTGCTCTACATCCACATTAGAAGGAATCTCTGCATCTCGGGGATTAACATTAGTATTTTGTGCGGTTTGTACGCCGTAATGATTGTTACCAGGTGCGCCTCTTCCGGGTTCAGCTTCTCTGGGATCTTCTGGCAATGTAGGATTTTGTTGGTTAGTCATAGATTGTATCCTCTGTTTCATTATTTCTATGAACTTAGCCAATTTAGTATCACCATTTACTCTTTCTCTGGGATTAAATTATTAAGTAAAAATCAGGTCTAATTGCCAGTAGATAAGTCCACCAACAGTTAGATGTAGACTGGGCTAAAAATTTGCCAAATTTAACAAAGCGGGTGTGAATAATTGATTTTTGAAGGAAAATTATATGGATATTTTGTTAGGAATTTGTTTAGGAATTAGTTTAAGTGCTGCTTGTGGCTTTCGGGTTTTTGTCCCGCCTTTAGCGATGAGTATTGCTGCTTTGACGGGAGTTTGGACACCTGGATCTGGTTTTGAGTGGATTGGTACTTATGAGGCTTTGGTAGCATTTTCTCTTGCTACTTTAATCGAAGTTACTGCTTATTATATTCCTTGGTTAGATCATTTTTTAGATGCTTTAGCGACACCAGTTGCAGTGGCAACTGGGACAATTATTACTGCTTCCATGTTTACTCATTTTGACCCTGTACTTCAGTGGAGTGTGGCTGCGATCGCAGGTGGTGGTTCGGCTGCTATTGTAGAAGTAATCACAAATATTACTCGGTTATTTTCTACTACGACAACTGGCGGTTTGGGTAATCCAGTTTTGGCGACTTTTGAAACTGCAACTTCGGTTGTTTTGTCAATTTTAGGAATTTTGTTGCCGATATTCACTGCTATTTTATTGGCAATGTTGTTGGGAGTTGCTGTGTCGAAGATTTGGCAAATGCGCGGGGTAAAACAGCAAAGTGCGACGACTACGGAGTGAGGTTTTAGGAATTGGAATTCAGAATACAGGAAGTAAAAGATTGTGCATTCTGAATTCTGATTCCTAAAAAATACTTGTTTGTCCTGATTTAGATGGCTATTTGTTAATACTCTACCTGCCTACAGTAGTTGCTACAAAAATCACAGTAAACACTAATGCGATCGCAATAAAGATCAAAGCAATGATTAACAGCCAGTATTGCAGAGTGTAAAGTTTTCTCAACTCACCCAGCGCACCCATCAAATTTTCGATGTCACTGCCGCTAGTTTCTACAATGCGTCGGAAAGCTGAAGAAGCGCTGTTAGTCCAAATGCCAGTTAAGATGTAAACAACTCCATTGATGATGTTGCCTACTCCACCTGTTCGTAATGATAACAGCCCGCCTATTATTCCCAGAGCGCCAATCCCGATCAGAAAGGCAGCTACAAAGCGCATTTTATCAGCTAGGTTTTTGATTAGTTCGTTCTGGGAACTACTAAATTCGTATTCGCGAGATTCCATTTGTTATACCTCAGATAATAAATACCAAAATTTTACGGCATTTTTGGCTGTTAAATGGGTGAGGAGGTAAGATTTGCGACGTAGAGGAGATATTTTGATATAGGTGCTTATCGATATTGACAATAATAGCCCATTAATCTTATTTGTGTTAGAATGTGCAAGTAAAATCTCTGTTGCGTTTATACTTATGAAAACTGTAAACGTTAAAGAAGAAGCTCGTCGTTTGATTGACAAATTACCGGAAAATTGCACTTGGGATGACTTGATTTATGCAATTTATATTAGGCAAGGTGTAGAAGCTGGTCTTGCTGATGTTAAAGCTGGTAGAATAAGAACGGTGGAGGAAGTGCAAAGAAAACTTGGATTATCAACGTGAATATTTATTGGACAGATAAAGCAATAGAAGACCTTATAGTAATTAGAGAATACATTGCTCAAAACTCAACTGAATCTGCTGATAGAATAATCGATAATTTGACTAATCGTTCAGAGCAGATTGCTGCTTTTCCTTTTTCTAGTCGCATTGTGCCAGAATATTGAAGATGAGCAAATTCGTGAAGTAATTGAAGGCTCATATCGGATTATTTATTATGTAGAATCAGAACAAGTTAGCGTGATTGCAGTTAGACAGGGTTCGCGACCAATTACATTACCAGAATAACAAAGTATTATTTAGTTATTTCATCTTCAATTAGGAAATATTTTAATACAGAGTTAATGGCAACCATCTTAGCCCGCCTGCGATTCAAATCGCTTTTCTTATAGCGGAAGTCCGTTGCAACAGACTGAAATTTTTGTTGGGGTTTTTAGTCGGTTTTAACCGACTTTCGCTATTAGCCCGGAAATTGATTTCCGGGTGGGTGTGGGCGAAATTTATTTTAAATAGTTCTTACTCTGACAATCCCAATTGTTTCTTTACTTCTGTTAACGATATTGAAGGTTTATCTGCATCTTCCTGCTTGGCATTTCGCAAATCAATCAAATCTTCCAAATCTTCTAATAGTTCTTGCAATGCCTGAAATTCTTCGTAAGGGAGGACAACAAATTCTTTCTTGCCGTTTTTACTTAAATATTCTGGGTGTAATTCAATCATCATTATCTTCCTCTAGTTATGAATAAGCGTCGCTGCGATGTACAAAATTTAAGGGTTAACTAAATCCTCTAACAATCCTTAATTATATCATTTCCGGGTTAGTTATACTCTTTATCCTCTTCTTCTTCCTTGGTGTTCTTCGTGCCTTCGTGGTTCCGTAAAACTTTAGGGGAATGGTGCGTTACGCTGTCGCTAACGCACCCTACAATTAGACTGTTGCTGCTACTTTTAGCAATGCTTCAAATAACTTTAATCCGTCGGTTCCTCCTAACATTTTATCTGATGCTCTTTCTGGGTGCGGCATCATTCCCAGCACATTTCCTTTCTCATTGCAAATACCTGCAATCTTATTTAAAGAACCGTTGGGATTTTCACCTTCGTAACGGAACAAAACTTGACCGTTATCTTCCAAACGTGCCAAAGTATCAGCATCGGCATAGTAATTTCCTTCACCGTGCGCGATCGGCAAACTAATCACTTCTCCTTTTTGATATAATTGCGTCCAAGTTGTATCTGTGCGTTCGACGCGCAAGGGAACGCGATCGCAAATAAAATGCAAATCCCGATTTCTCACCAACGCCCCTGGTAACAACCCCGCTTCAGTTAGCACTTGGAAACCATTGCAAATACCCAAGACTAATTTACCTTTGTTTGCGTGTTCCACTGTAGCTTGCATTACTGGAGAAAAGCGTGCGATCGCACCACAACGCAAATAATCCCCGTAGCTGAAACCGCCCGGAACTACCACCACGTCTAAATCCGAAATATCCGTTTCTTCATGCCAAACCATTCTAGTTGGTTGTTTGAGTAAATCGCGAGTAACATAGAGGACATCGCGATCGCAATTTGAACCCGGAAAAACTAACACCCCAAACTTCATACCTTCGCCTCCGCAGGAGTAGAAACCTCAGTTAACTCAAAGCAATAATTTTCGATTACCACATTTGCTAATAGGCGATCGCAAATTATATCAAGCTGCTGTTTTGCCGCATCTTCCGACTCAGCAGTGATACTTAATTCAATGTACTTCCCAATTCGCACCTGTTCCACATTCTCATAACCCATGTGTTTTAACCCCGACTGTACCGCAACACCAGCAGGGTCTAAAACCGAGGGTCGTAGGGTAACATAGATGCGAGCATGATATTTCATTATCCTATCCTCACTGATAATAGTTAATGTGCCAGCCTTTTTATTTTAGAGTGGTACTCGACTCCCAATGGTTAATCTCCTAACTAAGCTATTTGAGATAGCGTATAAAAAGGGCATGGAGTCTGGTTCAAACTGGGATAATACGAATGAAAACACAACACACACGCAGCCAAAAAAGAATATTAAATTTTCTCCAAAGCGTCAACCGAGCAATTTCCGCCCAGGATATCTATGTAGAATTGCGAAATCAGAACCAAGGCATGAGCTTGGCTACAGTTTATCGCGCTTTAGAAGCTTTGAAACGAGAGGGCGCACTTCAAGTGAGAATGTTATCCAACGGCGAATCACTTTATAGCTGTGTTCAGCAAGACAAACACCATCTTACCTGTTTAGAATGTGGCAAATCCATTTCATTAGATAAATGTCCAGTTCAAGACTTAGAAACTCAACTGCACAATTCTTACAAATTTAAGATTTACTATCACACATTAGAGTTTTTTGGACTGTGCAATATCTGTCAAGCAGCGCAAGTTTCTAGTAATAGTGAAGATCAATTAGGTTTAGATCCTGCTTAAAATTATAAGAGTAACATCATCGCGAAAGGAGTTTCTATGTCCTCTTTAACAATTAAAGACCTGGAAAAACTACAAGCAAAACACCCTGATTATCGCATGGAGTTAGTTGACGGGAACATCATTGTTATGAGTCCATCAGGTTATGAATCAGCAGAAGTTGCTTTTGAATTTGCTACTCAGTTGTTAAACTGGGTAAAACCGCGTAAGCTAGGGCGAGTAACTGGTTCTAGTGCTGGTTTCATTCTGCCAAATTCAGATATCCGCGCACCTGATGTGTCTTTTGTTTTAGCAGAAAGATTGCGGAAAAGTCCCCGTTCTTTTGCTGAATTAGCTCCTGATTTAATGGTAGAAGTAAAATCTCCAAGTGATAGTCTCAAATCTTTAAGAAAAAAGATTGAAGACTTTCTCAGCTTGGGAACAAGAATTGGTATTTTAATTAACCCAGAAAAGCATATTGTTGAAGTATATCGATTAGGTCAAGATGTGGTAATTTTGACTGATGATGATGTTTTAACTATTCCTGATTTATTACCTGGTTGGGAGTTAGCAATTGCTGATTTGTGGTCGCCGGAATTTGAGTAATTGTGAAAAAGCAAAGGGTTGGATTAAAAAATGGCGATGTGCCTACGGCAGGCTACGCCAACGCACCTGATAAAATATTTAATAAACAGGTCAGTTCCCAACAAACTTTACACCCAATGACCCGATTTATTCACGACCAATTTGCCAAAGATTACTTAGAGAAATTACTAACACCTTACGGAGTAGTCCAAGCACCGCGCAGAGTAGCTGGAGAAGTCAGAGAAATCGATGTTTGGTTTGCTCCCAGTGAGCAGCAAAACTCACCTCCAGAAGATTTGGGTTTGCTAGGAAGATTGGCAACAACTATCTCCATTTTTGAACCATATCGCAATGCAGCAAGCGACGAAGAAATAGGCGATTGTCTGTTAAAAATATTAGAAGTTAGAGGTGAATTACGCCGAGAAGCAAATCGAAATAACACTCGATTACAAGAATCAGACTTACCGAAATTATGGATTATTACCCCCACAGCATCAAACAATTTATTATCGCAATTTGGTGCAATTCCTAATCAGAATTGGGTAACAGGGATCTATTTTATGCCATCCTATTTTCGGAGTGCAATTATCGCAGTTCACCAATTACCCCTCACCACAGACACGCTATGGTTAAGAATTCTCGGTAAAGGAAACGTGCAAAAACAGGCAATTGATGACTTAGAAAAACTTCCTGTTAATAACCCATATCGTGCAGCGGCGCTAGAATTGTTATACAACTTGCAACGAAACTTGCAAGCAAATCAAGTTCAAGTTCAAGACGAAGAAGATCAAGAATTAATTATGAGATTAGCACCCCTTTATCAGCAAGATCGAGAACAAGCAATGCAGCAAGGAGTTCAGGAGGGAGAACGCTTGGTGGTGGAGAACTTGTTGCGAGTACGCTTTGGTTCTTTAGATGCAGAACTTTCATCTGTCATCGATCGCCTATTATCATTACCACCAGAAGAGTTTACTCCTTTGCTGCTGCAATTATCCCGTGAGGAACTTTTGGCTAGATTTGGACAGCAAAATTCCTAATGGGAAAGCAAATTAAATTCAAGAGGAAAATCGAGAGTTAATTATGAGATTAGCACCCCTTTATCAGCAAGATCGAGAACAAGCAATGCAGCAAGGAGAACGCTTGGTGGTGGAAAACTTGTTGCGAGTACGCTTTGGTTCTTTAGATGCAGAACTTTCATCTGCGATCGATCGCCTACTATCATTACCACCAGAAGAGTTTACTCCCTTGCTACTGCAATTATCCCGTGAGGAACTTTTAGCTAGATTTGCACAAGAAAATTCCTAAATTCAAATATTATTGGGCGATTGAAATCGCTACTACACAAACAAAGTCCGCCTACGCGGACTAAAGAATAACGGGCGTATTTCTCGTTATTTCTCGTTCCCAGGTTCAACCTGGGAACGAGAACGCCGGAGGTTCTACCTCCACTGGTGCAAGCTTTGAGTTTAACACTTAAATAAATGTTTTTAATAGTTAGGAAAAGAACTCTTTTAAAAAGTTTTTACCAGCATCTTCAAGGTTGCCATTTAAAGAGAATGTTAGGCTACGAACTCGGATATTTCCAATCAATCTATCTAACGGATGCTTAAGGGAGGTTGGATAAACTAAAATTACTTCTTGGCATTCTTTAGAAACGGCATAAGCGATAACTTGTGCTACATCATCGGATGCTGGGGAAGTGGGAGTTTTGTATTTAGTATCGAGGATGTAGCGCGGGCTTTCTGTTGAGTTTTCGTAAAGGACTATATCTGTTTTAAATGAAATGCGATCGCTAATATTTATCCGTTCCTGAAATTTGAGAAAGAGGTGAGATGGCAAGTTTTCTTTTAGCCATTCTGCGACAAAAACTTCATAGAGTTTCGCCATGTCAATTAGAAAGGGTAGCATAGTGCGATCGCCTTTTTCATGACTTGGCCCAGTATTCTCTAAAAAAAAGCGACAAAGTGCGTGTAATGGTTGATAATCTTCATTAAGGCGATGATAATTTCGCCCAAGACAATCTTCTGGTTTAAATGGTTTTAGGGTTACTAATCCTTGTAAAGTGTGATATGCTTGTCGCAGTTTTGGTAATACTCTTTCTTTACACAAACCGCTACGGAGAATAATAAAAAGTGTCCAAGCGAGAATCTGATTTTCTGCAATATCAGCTGTGTGTTCTTCGTAATGGCATTTTAGCTTTACTTCCCAAGGTTTTTGGATAGTTTGACGCATATCTAAACGACCGCGAACATAAGCGAGATTGCCTGTTTTTGGCAGATAAGCACGATAAAATCCTTTGCGACATCTGTCTAGAATTCGCTGGGCTAAAACATGAGCAAGATTATTATAAAATTCTTCTAGAGATTCGCAATTAACTAGTCCTGGGAGAAAGCAAAAGCTTTTCAGTTTGTACGCATACTCTAACATTCTGAAAAGATTACCTAACGGCACTTTTGGCAACAGTGAAAGGTGAAAATCTGGAGTTACTGGGATATGTCCTACCCATCCTTTAGCGGTTAATTTCCACTTATTGCCAGTTTTGGGAGTTGGGAAGTCTACGGTAACTTCTTTATCATAATTGCGCCACAAAGTTTCTGCGATCGCATATTCAATTTCGTTAATTTCAAAGGTTTTGGAACTGTATTCAGTTAACTCGATATCTTGCAGAGGAGTCATGGGATCACCTGCTGTTTAATTTTATCCCAGCGAAACTCATCGACTTTTTCCAACTTATCGAAAAAATACTCTTCTAGATACGGTTCTATTTCCATTTTCCAGATATCTTCAATGTCTTCAGCCAGCTTTTCTGTTAAAAAGAAAGAGATACCGAGTTCATAATTTTTATCTGCGATCGCCTGATTTAATTTTTGCAATACCTGAATTAAACCGTCTACTGCAAAACCTGTATTTCTCTTTTCGTGATAGTTCCGCAGTACGTCATAGTTGGGGCGAATTTCGATGAATGCGAAGCGGCGACGTAGGGCGTGATCTACTAGTGCGATCGAGCGATCGGCTGTGTTCATTGTACCGATAATCCGAACATTTGAGGGAATGCGAAAAGTATTACCGCCAGCAAGAGGAATTTCTTTATCTCGGTACTCTAGCAAATACATCAATTCACCAAATACTTGAGCTAAATTTGCGCGGTTAATTTCATCAATGATTAAAACACAAATACCTTCACGGGACTCGGCTTTTTTGCAGAATTCTAAGAATCTACCTGGAACCATTGAATAGCTTAATTGCCCATCTTTATTTTGTGGGCGGATGCCTTGAATAAAGTCTTCGTATGAATAAGCTGGATGAAATTGCACTAATTCGGAGAAACCGTTACTACCCCCGATTAAGTGTTGGGCGAGTTTTTCAGCAATGAACGTTTTTCCTGTTCCGGGTGAGCCGTAGAGGATTAGTTGCTTTTTACGTTCTATGGCTTTTAGCCAACTTACCACTATCTCTCTTTCCAACATCGTATCATCAATAAATTGAGTCAGTGTATACGCTAATTTTAGCGAAACTTTTTTATAAAATTTTATATTAGTATTACTAACTAGGAGATTATCGCGATATGACAATGGTAGTCTGAGTTCAAAAAATGGTAAGCTGAGTTGTTGATAAACGGGTTCTCTGGGTTGTATATAATTTATTATTTCTTGCCGAGCGTTTGAAAATTTGCCCATTAAAAACAAAGGAAAAATTCTCTCAAATTCATTCCTAATTTTGGTAACAATATCTTTGTTGTCAAGCGATAAAACTTGTGTTTTTTTGATAAACACAATCGATTTTATACTATTTATATCTTTAGAGGCATTGCTAAATGTATCATTTGGCAAAGATTCTATAGTACAATCAGACTCAGATAATTTATCAGAATCGCAAATGGTGCAAACTTGTTCCAATCCATCTTTTGTAATCAATTCTTTAACTTCTGAATTGTAACGATACAGATAGCGAAAGTTACGGATAAATTTTTTTTTGTCAGGTTCCGAACCAATAAATAGACCAAAAACTAATGAACAATGGTTAATAGCTATAAATAACTGAGTGTCATCAATTGATTCTGGGTACGCGCAATAAAAACTATGCTCGTACCACCTCCATTGTGGATAGGAAAAATTACCAATTTGTATATTTAGTTGATCTGTGATTTGAGGAGGTAGTTCAGATGCTACCTGATTTACAAGCTGTTCAAAAGGCTGTTCTACATACTTAATAAATTTTTCTCTATGCTCTTGATAAAAATTGAGTGTAGGCTGATGATTAAGTTTTTCAAGAATTTCAAACGTTTCAGCATAGAAAAAATTATGATTAGATACATTCATTTCTTTCTTGATCCTTTTTAAAACTCATATTTTCAGCTAAAGGTAAGCAATTCCACTAAGTTCAGTATCTAAGTCCGATTCATCATAGTCGAAAATAACTATACCTTTTTTGGCTAAGATATCCATAAACTCAATCCGGTTAATTCCAGCTAATTCTGCTGCTTTACCAAGAGAAAGTTTTTTGTCTTGAAAATAGGCGATCGCAGCTAACAACCGCATATTTTCGCCTAATTGATTTGACCCAATTTTTAATGCTGCTAAGAGATCCTGAGATACTTGAAAAGATATAGTTTCCATATCGATAAATCGATTACTGACTGGAGGAGAGTAAGGTGCGATCGCACTTTGCTACTCTATTTTACACATATACACTTCGTAACTCAACCATAGCTTATACTACCTAGTAATAGGATATTATTAATTGCTATAAAAAGGAGGTAAATATTTCGCAGATTAATGCTGAACAACTTTTGGAGTTAAGATCGATCGCCAGCCAACACGAAAACCTTAAATGTGTTGAATGCGCTAGTGCGATCGAAGATTACTTAATATCTCAAGGTATTCATGGAAAGCGCATTAAACTTTTCACAGGAACAACTATGGGTCGAAGTAGCTACATTTATGATGATAGCGTGCCAGGAGAACCTATTTCCTTAAATGGTTGCCATCAAGGAATTGTAATTGCGATCGACGCAGTAGAAATAGTTTTTGATAATCATCACCCTAATGGAGTTCCCAGAGATGAATGGATGAATAATTTGTTATTTTATGGTAAATTACATTTGGTCAAGATTTTCAAGTGACAGAAGAAGAATTTTAGAGGAAAGTATTATGACAGAAATTCTTCAGAGAATCACAGAAGTTAAGTCTGAATATCTCTATGAGATGTTACAAGAAATAAAAAAACGCCCTGGGATGTACTTAGGCAAGCGTTCAATTTCTCGTCTGCGATCGTTTTTAGATGGATACATGGGTGCAAGAGAAGATCTTGGCTTACCTCAAACAGAGCAAGAAAAAGAATTTAACGGTTTTCAAGAGTGGATACAAGAAAGATTTAATATTACTTCGTCTCACGGATGGGATAGTATTATTCTCTTTTATTCAGCAGATGAAAGAGATGCTTTAGAGAAGTTTTTTGAGTTGTTTGAAAAATTCTGCAATGGCGAAAGTCCTTTACCACATAAGGTCGTTATAAATCACTCCGAAAAAGCGTAGGATGTTACTCATAGCCTTAAAAAGGAGTTAAATATTACGCAAATTAATGCTGAACAACTTTTGGTAGTGAGAGCGATAGATAATAATTATATGACTACAGAAGTTACTCAAAACATTCTAAATGTTAAGACTGAATATCTCTATGACCTGCTGGAAAGAATTAAGCAAAGACCGGGTATGTATTTAGGTAAAAGTTCGATTACCCGTCTGCGGATGTTGTTAGATGGATATGGTATGGCTCGAATGGAACTTGGCTTACCTCGAACAGAACAAGAACAAGAATTTAACGGGTTTCAAGAATGGATACAGCAAAGATTTAATATTACTTCATGTCACGGATGGGATAGTATTATTCTTTTTTATTCGGCAGATGAAAGAGATGCTTTAGATAAGTTTTTTGAGTTGTTTGAAAAATTCCGCAATGGAGAAAGTCCTTTACCACATAAGGTCGTTATAAATCACTCCGAAAAAGCGTAGAATGTAGAGAATGTAGAGACGTTATATATAACGTCTCTACATTCTAATCTACAGGGTGTTGGAAAAAAGATATTATGACCGATCGACCGAACATGATATTATTTAGTAATAGCTTATTTTTGATTGGCTAAATTTAGCCGTAAGTTGCGGATGGCTGTGCTGGTATTGCGATCGCCTGCAACCCGAAAACACTCTACCAAAATTTCCGATAAATTAATCATGGGAAAATAGCAACTATTATTCACAACTTCATAGCCTTCTTCCCGATAGTTATAAATTACCAAACCTTTCCTTTTATATATCCAAACTTCCGGTACTTTGTAGGGCAAATAATCATTTACATCAGTGTAAGTAGTGACATCTATTTCTATTACTAAATCTGGGGATGGATCGACACCCCAATTAATCCGAGATTTCCCGGCAACAGCCGCCCAATTATCAATATAAAAACAGTAATCTGGCTCAATTCCCCTTATTTCCGGCAAATCCATTGTAATTGGAGTAAATGCCTCATAATCTTGCTCTAAATAATCGAGTAAAACCTTGACTACATCGGCAATTATATGAGTTTTACGCCCATGTTCCAATAAAGGTGACATTAACAGAATTTCTCCGGGTCGATATTTGATGCGGGGGATGGATCGATCGCCCAACTGCTCAACCAATTTTTGATAATCTTCCCAACTCCCTGGTAGTCGTAAAATTGCCCCTGGAGGCAAATGAATTTTCTCTGGTGTAACAACAGCAAACATTTAAATTTCACCTCTTTTTTGGGGACTAGGGATTGGGGTAGGGGCAATTCATGAATTGCCCCTACGACTGGGAAATTTTGGCTAGGATTTACAGATTTACCAAATTTCTTAAATAATCCTGATTATCATGTAAATCCATAAATCCTGGTTTTAGATTATTAACCTCGCGTTACTTCCCCATTTTTCACATCTCCCACAATTGCCTTCATTCCCTCTAAAGAAGCGGGAATACTGCGGGGGTCCATAAACATTACTTTGCTGCTATCGCTGCTACCAATTTTTGTTCCCATTTCTAGATAATTCTGGGCAATTAAATATTGCAAAGCTTCTTTCGCATTGGGATCAGTTTGCAGAATCTTACTGATAATTTGCAAAGCTTCTGCTGTAGCTTGGGCTTTTAAAACTTGTTGCTGACGTTCCGCTTGGGCTTTTAAAACAATGGTTTTTTGTTGTGCTTCTGCATCTAAAATCGCAGCTTTTTGCCGAGCTTCTGCATCTAAAACTTGCGCTTCGGCTCTACCTCTGGCAGAATTAATTGCAGATTCTCTTTCCCCTTCAGATGTGAGAATTGCTGCCCGTTTTCTCCGTTCTGCGGACATTTGTAATTCCATTGAATCTTGAACGGCTTTAGAAGGAACAATATCTCGCAATTCTACCCTGGTTACTTTTACGCCCCAAGGATCGGTTGCTTCGTCTAATTCTCTGAGGAGGATTTCATTAATTTGAGAACGGGCGGTAAAAGTTTCATCTAATTCTAATTTGCCCATTTCCGATCGAATCTGCGTCAGCACTAAATTTACCATTGCTGAGTGGAGATTTTCTACTTTATAGTAAGCTTTCTCCAAATCTAAAATCCGCCAATAAACTACAGCATCCGCAGTTATTGATACGTTATCACGGGTAATACATTGTTGGGGAGGAATGTCTAAAACTTTTTCCCGAATCGTTTCTTTATAAACAATGCGATCGACCACCGGAACCACAAAATTTAAACCGGGTTGTAATTTTTTCCCATTATATCTACCCCAAGATTCTACTAAAGCTTCATTCCCTTGGTTAATCACTTTCACTGTACTCGAAACCGCAGAACCACCTAAAACTAGAAATATGATGAAAGCAAAAAATGATTCCATTTTTTTATCCTCTTTGTTATCTGAGAATTTGTTGTTTTACAATTTATCGGGTAAGACAATTAAAGTTGTGCCTTCCCTGCCGATCACGTAAACTTTTTCATTAGGTGCGATCGCTCTTGTTTCATCACTACAACGCGCCCGCCACGAATTCCCTTCGTATAAAACTCTTCCTGTTTGTCCGGGCAAAATTTCGCTGATTGTTTGCGCTTCCACCGCATCCCTAATTGCTGAGGTTTTCCGTTTTGGTGCCAAGCGACGGAACAGGAAAAATAACGCCGTCGAAAGTAGCAACCACAGTATCACCTGTAATAAAGGCGACGGTATCAAAACCGCAACTAAGGCTACTATCATTGCAGCTACTCCCATAATGACGGCAGTATAAGCTGTGGGTAAAACGAATTCCACCAAACACAGCGCTGCGCCAAACAATAACCAAAGTAAAGTCGGACTGATGGTGAAGGATAATGCTACCGTTGCCATTAATCCCATCAGTGAATGATACTCGGTAGTTGCTAGTGAATAGTTGCTAGTGGCAACTAAACTCATTAATAAATCATCCAAAAGCATATTGATATTCATTGCCTGTACTTCTATAGTTAACATGAAGTATTTATTCTCAGGGGCAGATAAGATGGAAAAAAATCCAAAGATTTGTTGACTACAACACTTTATTTATTGCCTTTTCGTAAGAAAATGTAACTTTTCGAGACAGTCTCTGATTTAATATCTAAATCTATTTTATTCATGAAGTTCTATGAGTAGTTCCGAGCCGTCGATGAATCGCTATCTTTGGGCATCTGACCCAGCATCAGCGCAAATTCCCCCAGAAGTGCTAATACAGGATAGGTATCAAGTAATTGCACCGCAAATTTGGCTGGATACGCAACCAGAAGCACCGCCCTACGTTCCCCAAGAATTACCAGAAGAAATTATTCCCTATCTGCGCTTATTTCCCCAGCGTCTCCATATTCCAGAAGTTTATGGTGTAGCTGTTTTAAGCGAGGAACCAAACTCCGCAGAAGCGATCTTGTTAGAAAATGTGCCGATCGATTCTGATGGCAATCTCTACCCTGCTATTGTAGAGCAATGGCATCAGACAAAGGCAGTTAGACAAGTTTATTGGTTGTGGCAAATTCTGCAATTGTGGACACCCTTATCAGAATTGGGAGTAGCATCAAGTTTACTAATTCCTGAAAATATCCGAGTTCAAGGTTGGCGAGTTAGACTGTTGCAACTATTTAGCGATCGCACAGTCGCCAACAACGCACAACCAAGTTTAGCAGCTTTTTCTGATTGTTGGTTAGAAGGGATTGCAGCCGCTCATCCTTCAGTTTTAGACCGCCTACAACAAATTTGGCAACAACTTGGCGAAGGGCAAAAATCTTTAGATGAAATTTCTTTAGAATTAAATCAATTATTGTTAGAAAAAGCCGCCGAACTTCCCTTAAGATTACAAGTAGCAGGCGGTACAGATCAAGGGCCAATGCGTTCTAGCAACGAAGATTCTTGTTATCCTACAGAAGCAGATTTGCAATCAATAACTGAATCACCTAACGACTTATTGATTCCTAATTTAACCTTAGTTTGTGATGGAATTGGCGGACATGAAGGCGGCGAAGTTGCCAGTTTAATGGCATTGCAAACCCTAAAATTACAAGTGAGAGCATTATTAATTGAAATTGCCCAACAAACAGAAATCGTTCCCCCGAATATTATCAGCGAACAAATCACAGCAATTATTCGCGTAGTCAATGACTTGATTGCTAAACAAAATGATTCCCAAGGACGAGAAATGCGCCAAAGAATGGGGACAACTTTAGTCATGGGATTGCAAATACCGCAAAAGATTAATAAACCAGATGGGACTGTTTTAGAAAATGCCCACGAACTTTATATTGCTAGTGTTGGAGATAGCCGAGTTTACTGGATAACCGCTGATTATTGTCAGCAATTAACTATAGATGATGATGTGGCAACTAGGGAAGTACGTTTAGGGCGAAGTGTTTACCGGGAAGCATTACGACGAGTTGATGGTGGTGCTTTAACTCAAGCATTAGGAACGCGAGAAGCACAAATTCTGCGTCCTACAGTTGGGCGATTTATTTTAGAGGAAGATGGGATTTTATTGTTATGTTCTGACGGGTTGAGCGATAAAAATACAGTAGAACAATCTTGGCAGGAATTTGCTAAACCTGTCTTAAAAAATAAGATTTCTTTAGAAGCAGCGGTGCAATCTTGGATTGACTTAGCTAATGAAAAAAATGGGCATGATAACACTTCCGTAGTACTCACTCGTTGTTTACTTTCTCCCGAACCGCCTGTGTTATTTGAACCCAGAAAAGTAGAAGCGGAAATGCCAACTACTGCATATCCAGTAGAATCGGAATTGACAGAAGCTTCTAAAGCATTATTGTATTCACAAGCTACTCAACCAGAAGCAGGGGAAACAGTTGATGTGCAACCCGTAAGACAGAGTAGTTGGTTAACAGTGTTGACAACTTTAGGAATTATAGTAGTGTTCGGTTTAATTGGGCTTGGAGTTTGGCGATCGCTAACTCCCCAAAATACCCCACCAACCCAAGAAACACAGGTAAATCCTAACGAATAAATCGGAGGTTTGTTAATCTGAAAGCGTGCGAATCCCATCCTCATTTTAGATTATGATTACTCAAATACCAGCCTCGCAATTATCAATTACTTGGCCTAAACTACCAGAAGATTTTCCCCTACCCGACGATCCAGTGGAAAATACAGACCAACCACTTTTAGCAGCTGCTTTGCGTCAACCTTTAACAGCGATTCCCGAACTGTTGCAAGACGCACTAATTGTTTCTAATTTTGCCTTATGTGCAGCAATTCAGGGCCGAACAATTTGCAAAGCACCTGACTGGATGTATGTCCGTCCGGTACAATCTTGGCAATCAACTCAACCTCGCCGCAGCTACACTCCGCACACAGAAGGCGTAGTTCCCCAAGTAGTAATGGAGTTTCTTTCCGCAACTTATGGCGAAGAATACTCGGTGGAGTTTACCGAGGGTGTGGGGAAATGGTTTTTTTATGAAAAAGTGATTAAAGTTCCCCACTATGTAATTTTTCGCCCCGAAACAGGAAGATTAGAAGTTTATGAGTTAGATTCGGAATCTTATCGCTTGCAAACACCTGATGAAACAGGGCGTTATTTGATTCCGGGATTAGACTTATTTTTGGGAGTTTGGGAAGGAACTCACGAAGGGAGAACAGGTTATTGGTTAAGGTGGTGGAATGCCCAAGGTGAGTTATTATTGTGGTCAGAAGAACGGGCCCAACAAGAACACCAACGGGCGGAAAGATTAGCCCAAAAGTTGCGAGAGTTGGGGGAAAATATAGAGTTTTGAAGAATTTAGATCCCCGACTTCTTCAAGAAGTCGGGGATCTATGACTTCTTGAAGAAGTCGGGGATCTATGGGGATCGAGCTACCAACTATTTGTACACCTTACGAACAGATGGGAGAGTAAAAATGTGGAAAGATGAGGTTCTTGAAGAGATTTACAAAATTAGGGAAGAACACGCTCAGGCTTTTAACTACGATTTACAGGCTATTTGCGATGATTTACGGCAAAAACAGGCTGCTAGTGGTAGAAAAATTATTTCAGAACCTCTAAAACAACCCCAGATGGATAAGGAATCGCTACACCAAGCTGTCTAAAAAATGAACAAGTTACAGATTTGCGATCGCCCTTTCTCAACTTACAAATTTGCGAAGTCTTAGCCCAGTTTTCCGGTTTATAATTGCTCTCTCACCCAATTACGAAATGCTCTCATTGTTGCATTTCTACCCACAACTTTGCTTTCCTCAACTTTTTGGTGAATCACTTCGCGTAATTGGGAAAATTGCGAAAATATGCGGCTAGTTTCCGATTCAATATATTTGCCATCTTGCAGCACATTAATTTGTAATCTTTCCCCGTTATATTGCCATAATTCAGGAACACGCAACCCTTCATAATTAGTAAAAGCAGTGCGATAAGTTATATTAATTTCAATAGCTAAATCTGGCGGTGGATCTACGGTTAAATCGATTTTTTTCTTACCTCGGATAGCCGCTTCATTTTGGATATAGAAACAGGTGTCTGGTTCTAATCCTTGCGCCATTATTTGATTTTTGAAAGTAGTAGAACCTAGATCTCTAAATTCAATATCGAGTTCTTCTAGTAACGCCTTAACTAAATCACCGATAATTCCCTTATCGTCTTCATGTTCTGGTAATGGTGCCATAATTTCTAAAGTACCTTTGTTGTAGGAAAGTTTTGCTGCACGACTTTCTCCCAGTTCCTCTAAAATGTCCTCAAACATCTGCCAACTAATATCTTTTAGTTGCAGCACATTTCCTGGTGGAATAATTAATTGTTTTAGTTCTATTTGCATACTTCGATTACCTTGAATTGGATAATTTAAATAGGTTCTCCCATATTTGTACTCATAAAGGAAACTTATAATATAGCTGCATCAAGATTCTCAGCATTCATTGTCTAGCAAAAATGTATAAACCGCTGCTTTTATACCAAAGCTCCGGGAGAGCCAGCATGATTTATTCAAGAGCATCTCTTTTTACTTCTATTAAATCAGAAATACTGATATGTCTGCCTAGATGAAATTCCAGAATCTCTATAATTACTGCCAAAGTGCTAAACTGAACACCTTTGAGCTCGTTTCTAACTGCACTACCGATCGTATTTTTACTGACTCGACCCTGAGCAAGCTTCATTAACTGATACTGAGTAATTCCTTCACTCTCAAGAAACTCCCTTAATTTCCATCGTACAGTTATCATAGATATTCCTAACTTAATAACAAAACTTGACTATACCCAATATATTGGGTATAGTTTAGTAGGAACCCAATTGATACGAGCATAATGGAAAAGCGTTTGAAAGTAGCATCATTTTTTTCAGGTATTGGAGGCTTTGATCTCGGCTTTGAAATGGCTGGGATGAATGTTGTCATGCAGTGCGAACTCGACCCTTTTTGCAGAAAAGTTTTAAAAAAGCACTGGCCTGATGTTCTATTGTATGAAGATATTGCCAAAATAAAGACTGAGCAAATTCCTTATGCTGATGTTTACGTTGCAGGATTTCCATGCCAGGATGTGTCCTTGGCAAATCAAGGAAAAAGAAAAGGTTTAGAGGGAACAAGGAGTAGATTGTTTCATGAGTTTATCCGATTTGTTGAAGAGCGACAGCCCCGATGGATTGTACTTGAGAATGTTCCAGGACTGCTCAATAGCAACAATGGAAAAGATTTTGCCGTTGTCCTCAATACGCTGGAAAGTTGCGGGTATGGTATTTCATGGAGAGTATTTGACTCTAAATTCTTCGGAACACCCCAAAGACGTAGAAGAGTCTTCATTGTTGGAAGTTTTGGATCAATCCGTTCCGCTAAGGTTCTTCTTGACGACAGAGCATTTGCAGTCACTTCTGAATCGAGCTACTGCCAGAAACAAACCGCTTCCCATAGCTCTAGAAAAAGTCATCAAGGATCAACTTTATACTCTATACAACACGCCGCAGTTGGAAGAAAGCATACAGCAGGCCCGCAATCAAAAGGATTTCGTAATGACGGAGAAACTTGGACACTTGATTCAAGAGGGAGCTCAGACGTTGTTTGTAAGACGGATGACCCCTTTGGAATACGAGAAACTTCAGGGCTTCCCTGTGGATTGGACTCTCGTCGATTTCGAGCTTTAGGTAATGCCGTTACAGTTCCGGTTGCTAAATATATTGCAGAACGGATTGTTCTTGTTGAACAAGGATATGATCTTGTAGAAGATAACTCAATTATTACTTTCAAACAATTAACTCTCTTTTAGAAGTTTCATGTTAGTTGTAAATAATTTTTCATCTTTCTCACCATACTTAATTAGTGTGCTGACTAAGTTGTAAAGGTCGAGGTATAAGAGGTTTTCATGGTCAATAATGAAATCAATATTATTTTCTCCTTTTTGAATCTGATAGGGAATGAAAGCACAATTCCAACGCTCTCTTTTTTGTAGTTTCAAACTTTCCAGATTTGGTAAGTTTTTTAATCGGTGTTGATAAATTGTCTTTCCTAGTGCGACAACGAACTTCTTCTCAGAACTGATACAGATTCCGCCTTTGACAATTAACTGCTCTTGTAAGCGTCTCCAAGCATTAGCAGGAATTAAGCCAGGAGTAACTGTTTTACCTTTATTAGTAATACGTTTAGGAAAATCATCTAATTTTACCTTTTTCTGATTTTCCCACTCAGTTACATGATCGCTAAGAATTTTTGTATTGCTTGTTTCACCACCACCCTGAATTTCAAGAATACAGGCATCGCCATTTCTCCTATCTCTGAGAATAAAATCTGCTCGTTGCTTTAATTTCGTAGTAACCTCATTTTTGTATTCAATATCATCAAGCTTTATGCTATCGTTGAATATTAATTCTGAGATTTCAAACAATCTGGAGCGTTGATAGTTCGTATGATTTTGCATATTTGTAGATAAAAGCCTGTGTGCACAGACTATGAGTGGAACTCCGCCAGTACTTTCAACTACACACATTGGTTTTTGGGGATTATGTCGGTCAATCTTTTTACAAGTTTTGCCGATGTAGGGACAAATTTTCTCAGTTAGTCTGACATCTGAAGGACTAAGGCCATTAGCATTTATCCCTAAAAACTCAATGATTTTGACTGCCATGATTCTTCTTTACCTTGCATTTATCTATTTCTTAGAATTCCCATTTGCTTTCCGTTTCTAACACAACCTGAAGAAAAGTTTGAAATTTATTTGGCTATCTACCGCCCACCCGCTTTTAATCATGCTTCACTTTCTAGATTGCAGAAATACCACAATGTCCGGTGGTCAATCGATGTTTTAAGGTAGCCGCCCGCCCGTCATATCTATGTGTAAAAAACTGGTGGCTAGGCGTTGTATTTGAAGACGTTGAGCAAACATCTGTTTAGCATCCCGCCCGGAAATCAATTTCCGGGCTAATAGCGAAACTCGGTTAAAACCGACTAAAAATCACAACAAAAATTTCAGTCCGTTAAAACGGACTTTAGCTATTAGCCAGCGATTTGAATCGCTGGCGGGTGAATGGGTAAGGTAAAAGATATTTGTAAAAGCGATCGAATCTCCACTACTACAAAAACATTACAATTTAGATATTCGAGCAAAGATGTAAAGCGATTAACCAATTTTACTCCTGAATATCGTTTGCGAGTGGGAGATTACCGAGTATTATTTGAAATAGAAGACAACATAATTTTAGTTTACCGCATTAAACATCGCAGCGACGCTTATTCATAACCAGAGGAAGATAATGATGATCGAATTACACCCAGAATATTTAACCAAAAACGGCAAAAAAGAATTTGTTGTCCTCCCTTACGAAGAATTTCAAGCACTGCAAGAACTATTAGAAGATTTAGAAGATTTGATTGATTTACGAAATGCCAAGCAGGAAGAAGCAGATCAACCTTCAATATCGTTAGCCGAGGTAAAGAAGCAATTAGGATTTGAGAGTAAAATAGATAATCAAATCCAACAGGAAATCAATAAGAGGATAACCACACTATGAAAATCAAAGTCATCATTCACGAAGCAGAAGAAGGCGGATATTGGGCAGAAGTCCCCTCTATACCTGGTTGCGCGACTCAAGGCGAAACTTTTGAGGAATTGCTGCAAAAGCTCTACGAAGCAATTGAAGGCTGTCTATCGGTCGATGTTGAATCAATTGATATAACTGATAAAGACAGAATTATGGAAATTGCTATATGAACTCTATGTCTGGAAACAGAAACACACCGCAGCGATACATCTAGGGAAAGACGCTAAACAAAATAAAATTATTGATGTACAATCAGTGCGGTGCGACTCATTTCAATTAGTGAGTGCTGAGTAAAAAATTGAACTAACTGAGGTAAATTACTTTGGAACAACGCCTCAAGTTCTGCATTTGTGATATTGCCAGTTGTCACTAAAAGTAACTTATAAGGTTCTTGACGGATTAAAAAGCTATCAAAAAAATCTGAATCTTTAGTAATAACGATTCGCGATTCCTGAATTGAAATAGCGTTAACTTCGCTATCAGGTGTTGCATTGCTTAATGGTAAATCTCTGGTATGAATCGTATCATAACCAGCTGCTTGGAGAAACCGGGCTAAACGCACTGGTAATTGAGCATCTACAAGAAACTTCATTGGGCAAATTTATAAATACTTTTCACCTGAGTTAACCGAGTAGCAAATAGTAAAGCTGCTAAAATATCATCCCGTTCTAGATCATCATAATCTGCTAAAATTTCTTCAATACTCATCCCAGCACTCAGTAACTCTAAAATAAATTCAACCGGATAACGCAATCCCCGAATGCAAGGTTTGCCATGACAGATATTTAGATCGATCGTAATTCGCTGCAAAAGTCGATCGCTCATGATACTATATTCTCAACTAAATTGAATTATAGCAGGCCATCTAGACAAAAGTTGGCTGAAATTCCCTTAACTTAATATCAAGATGAGATTAACAGCTACATCGATCGCAATCGAATTCCCAAAGACTTAATCGATCCATTAGTTCGATATTTATGAGCCAAATTTTTATAATTTTTCCAGTCTAGTTGAGAATTGTGCAAGATTTGGGTAAACCACAAAACATACCGCAGCGATACTTCTAGGGAAAGACGCGATCGCACAAACCCCTCCCTAACATTGTAAGAGTCGCAACTCCCCAAGCATAATTATGAACAATTCCTTCACTCGCCCTCTGGCTGTGGTTACAGGTGCTTCTAACGGCATCGGCTACGAACTTGCTAAACAGTTTGCCCGAAATGGCTTTGACTTGCTGATCACATCTACCGGAGATAGCATCAATAAAGCAGCGCACGCTTTGGCAGAATTGGGTACTAAAGTTGAAACAGTAGAAGCCGATTTAGCTACATACAATGGAGTTGAGAAACTCTACAAGCAGATTCAAGCAACAGGTAGACCAGTCGATGCGATCGCTATTAATGCAGGTGTTGGCGTAGGCGGCGACTTCGCCCGTGAGACAGACCTCAAAGACGAGTTGAATCTAATTAACCTGAACGTCGTGTCCGCTCTACACGCAGGCGATGCCTACTTTTATCGGCAGGAAATGGATTCTGAACCAGATTGTACACCTGGTTTGCGTGCTTATCAATGGATGATGGAGGTAGATCGCAAGGCTCGGTTGTTTAATCAACAGCGGCTACGGGGGTTATCATGCGATCGGACAAAGGATGTGCGAGTCTTCTGTAGTCACGACGCGGTTGAACACAAAGCGTTTGCTGACCAGGACTCACCAAAAGCCAGGGTGGATTGTTAATTTCTATAAATCCCTAATTTGGTGGATTTATTATGATAATAAAACTAATTATATTGATGGGCTTACTTTCGCATTAAGCGTTGGGTTAAGTGTGGCATTGCTTGGTGCGTTAATTAACGGGCAAAGTTTAGGTGTAATTTGCATTCAACACTTTATTCTGCAAGCATCAGCCAGAAATTGCGGTTTGCACCTAAATATATAACTTTTGTCCAGCATCTGCTAAACTTATGACGGGGTGTATGCAAGGCGCTTCCAAAATAGAGGAGCGCAATCTAACCGCATAGGTGCTAATACCGATTAGAGAAACAACTTTTGACAAGATCAAAGTTGACTCTAGCATTGGTGTTTAAATCTAAAACAATTTACGCACAATAATTATCACTTGATTAAGTTCAATTTGAATCAATTCATTCATGACTACGCCTTATCGCAGGGATGGTGCGTTACGTCGCACGCTTCGCACCCTACAAATGGTTTATTTGCTGGCTGCGTAATCCCCATTGGTAAATTGATTTGTTTCAGGTTGTGATTAGAATGGAGCGAACAAACAAAGGTAAAAATATTAATTAATTGTGACAACCTGCTATCCTCTAGCATCATTTTTTGAATAATATTACACATTAGCCACACTCTTTATTACTAGGTAGCTTATATGTACTACTCTTACGCCAAATTTCTGGGCAAAGATTTAGGATATTTTCGGTTATTTGGAGGATTTGGTCTTTGTAATTTGTTGTTTGATTGGGCTAGATTTATTGTCGCCACTCGAAAGTATGACTTAATACCTATTTCTCCTACTTGGATTCAACTCAAATTAGGGCCTCTTTTGCGTGGAGAAGTAGATAAGCGATTTTACAGCAACCTGTTTTGCACTCCCCAAGACCAGATCTCCGGCATCAAAAAATTGTACTTATTGAACACATTGAAAAGAATTACATCGCAAGAATTTTACGATAAGACTCATACCAATGATAAGAATGATTATCTAGTTGTGTTTACAGGTGCCTATGAAAAAGCATTTTTTTCAGAAATTTTGACAGACCATAAATTAGTTTTTAAAGAATTATTAGACCTGACTCTGGATCAACATAAAAAAGGTCTAACTCACAACTTTAAAGGATCAATTTCTATTCATGTGAGATTGGGTGACTTTACTCAACCCACCAGCGATGCCAATGCTTTAAACGGTGCTTGGCATTGCCGCATTCCGCTCACTTGGTACATTCAACAAGTGAATCAAATCCGATCGTTTGTGGAACGTGAGGTTCCAGTCTATGTCTTCTCCGATGGCAAACCTAATGAACTGGCAGAGCTATTAGCATTACCCAATACCACAAAAATGGACTTTGGTTCGAGTATTGGAGATCTGCTAGGATTAGCCAATTCAAATGTCTTGATTACATCGGGATCTACTTTCTCTATGTGGGCTTCCTATCTGGGTAGAATGCCTGTGATTTGGCATAAGAATCAGTGCCGACAACGCCTTTACTATGAAGATAGTTCTCTGGAAGTTGAAACCGACGAGGCTGGTAATTTATCAAAAGAGTTTCTCGACAAGGTGGCACTCAGGCTAAAGTAAACTACTCTAATTAATTGCAAATAATTAGACCTCTCCAACAAAGAATATATAAGGCAGGCAGGATGCCTACCCTACAAGAGTTATTGGAGATGTCTATTAGTTAGTTGAAAGCTCAATCCGCCTGATAATACCGAATAGGTGGGTTTTTAATGGACTTAAGCTGTTAGCCCGGAAATTGATTTCCGGGCGGGCTAAAATTGCAGATGCAAGATCTCAGCTTAACTAAACGGTGTAGCTTAACGGGAGAGTGTTATTTGCTAATTTCTCTAACTGATGGTTGTCCGTCTATCACTTCACCAACTAATACTAAATCGGTGACATTTACGAACAAACCATTTTCTAGAACACCGGGAATATTGTTCAGGGTTTTTTCTAATTCTGCTGGATTATCTATTGAGTCAAATTTGACATCAATCACAAAGTTTCCTTGATCGGTAACTACTGGGCCCGCTTTTTTTACTCCCATTCTTAATTGTGGTTTACCGCCGAGTTTTTCGATCGCACGCATCACAGGCGCGTATGCCATCGGAATCACTTCTACTGGTAACAAAAATGTCGAACCAAGTTTATCTACTAACTTGGAACTATCCACAACTACGATAAATTGATCGGCTAAACCATCAACAATTTTCTCACGAGTATGGGCTGCACCACCGCCTTTAATTAAGTTTAAATTCGGATCGACCTCATCGGCACCATCAATGGCAATATCAATATGGTCAACTGCATCCAGCGTTGTCAAGGGAATGCCGTATTGTCTGGCGAGCACGTCTCCCTGAAACGAGGTGGTAATCCCAACAATATCTGTAAGTTCGCCAGATTTCAGGCGTTCTCCCAAATATTCAATCATGAAAGCGGCTGTTGAGCCAGTGCCCAATCCCACTATAGAACCTGATTTTACGCGATCGGCTGCTGCTTTGCCGACCATTTGTTTCATCACTTTAGTAGCGTCCATCTCACTCATGCGGTAAACTCCTGTAATTAGTCCTTGGTCATCGGTCATTAGTCATCTGGAAAAACATCCTCATGACAATTGACAAATGACAATTGACTGTTTAGTGTTAACTTTACTAGGGAATGGGAATTTCTCTAAGTGTTTCATCCCACAAAGTTAAATTCCCAGTCGCTCATCCTCTGTCATTACTCACTATTTCTACCAGATGCAATCGCAAGTAAACTCCCGAATAGCTGAACATTTCTGCAATGCTGGCAATCAACTGAAGACAGAAAAAAGATTCGATGAAGCTATTGCCAGCTATCAAAAAGCTTTGCAACTGCAACCAGACTATGCAGAGGTACATCACCATCTGGCTGAAATTTATTTTTTACAAAGGAAGTTACGAGAAGCGATCGCATCTGGCAACAAAGCACTACAACTGCAACCAGATTTTGCCCCAAATCACAAGATTTTAGGTAATATTTTCCAAACTCAGGGTAACATGGAAGCGGCTTTGGATGCTTACGCCAAAGCGTTAGAATTAAATCCTGAATATGCGGAAGCTTATATAAATCAAGGTAGTATACTTTCTAAAGTTGGGCGTAATGAAGAAGCAATTGTTAGTTTAGAAAAAGCAATTGCTATTAACCCAAATATCGGCGCAGCTTATTGGAATTTGGCGAATGTTTATTTGCAATTAGACAATTTGGAAAAGCTGGTTGAATGCCGCAAGCAAGCGTTTTTAATAGAACCTAAATTGGTAAATGCGGAAACTTTAAATGATTTGGGAACTGCGATCGGCAAATTAGGTAATTTTGAGGAAGCGATTAACTATTATCACAAAGCAATCCAATTACAACCAAACTATCATTTGGCGCATCTCAATTTAGGAGTCTCTTGGCGGAAAATTGGGAAATTAGATGCGGCGAAAGAGGAGTTAGAAAAAGCAATTAAGTTAAAACCAGATGATCCAGAGGCATATAACAATTTAGGCAGGGTTTTAATAGATGAAAAACAAATAGATGCAGCAATATATAATTACGAGAAAGCAGTAAAACTCAAACCTGATTCGGCTGAATATCATTTTAATCTAGGTACAGCTTTAGGACATAAGGATAAGTTTATCGAAGCAATTAAGGAATTACAAAGCGCGGTTGAATTAGACCCAGATTTAGGTGAAGCTTATAGTAATATCGGGGCGATCGTATATCGCAAAACTAGAAAAGATGGTGAAATTAGCGGGGAATTATTTAATATAGCAATTAACAGCCTTTTAAAGGCATTAGAAGTTAATTCAGACCTAGAACTTGCCCATCTTTATTTATCACAATTAATTAGTAGTCCAGTCAGGGCTTCAGATTTTGGCGCTTTAAGACAAGCATCAGCGATATATTTAGAGAGAAGTAAAGATAAAAATCGCTTAATTGCTGCATCTACGTTTATTAGTACTTATATTAAATCAGGATTAGCGCAATTAGCTAAAGAGAAATTTCTGGAAATTGAACCAGAAATTTCCAATGGACTTGGAAAAATTAATAATATAGAGTTAAGCATCGTTTACAGTCATCTGCTGTTCAATCTCCATTATTTACGGGATGATTTAGCAGCAAATACCCAACTTTATCAGGAAGTTGGAAAAAAATATGCCGAGCAAATTATTGCCGCTAAACAAATTAAAATCAGCCAACCTGAGAAGAAACAACTACCAACAAGCAATTTAAAAATTGGGGTAATGTCTTCCTATTTTGCTAGACATTCTGTTGGTTGGTGTAGTGCAGATATTATCACAGAGTTAGGGAAGTTAACACCTAACTTGTATTTATATTTTATGGGCGATCGCCAACCGGACGATCGCACCAAAATTTTTGAAACTGCCGCCGCAAAATTATATCGCCCAAAAGTTGCCCTTAACGGCGAATTTGATATTAACCAAATTGTCCAAGATATCGCCCAAGATGAATTAGATATCTTGATTGAATTAGATTCTTCCACAATTCCCACGCAAGTGGAAGTAATCTATCATCAACCAGCATCAATTTGTCTATCTTGGTTAGGTTTTGAAGCGCCATTTACCAAGGAAAGTAATTACTTCCTTTGTGACTGGAATACTCACCCAGAAGGTAGAGAAAAATACAACCGCGAACAGTTAGTAAGAATGCCAGATTCTTTCGTTGCTGTCGGTGGTTTTAAATCTACGCCAGTTGATAAGAAAGCTGCAAGAAGAGTTCAAAGAATCGCTGAAGATCAAATCGTTTATTTGTGCGTTGCACCCGGTTACAAATTGAACGAAGAACAGATTCAAGCACAAGTAAAAATTCTCAAAGGAGTACCTGATAGCGTTTTATTCTACAAAGGTCACACGGGCGATCTCAAAATCATTGAAGCAGCTTATAAAGCAGAATGTCAAGCACAGGGAGTAGGTGCTCAACGCATTAAATTTATTCCCCGTAGCGCCAGCGAAGAAGAACATCGCCAAGTGTATCAAGTAGCAGATATTATGCTTGATTCTTATCCCTACAATGGCGGAACTCACAACTTGGAAGCATTGTGGTTTAATTTACCAGTAGTTACCAAAAGCGGCGAAACTTATCTTTCGAGAATGGGTTACTCTTTCTTAAAAACTCTCTCGCTGGACGAATGTATTACTAACAGTTGGGAGGAGTATATTGAAACAGGAATTAAGTTAGGTAAAGACCAAGAATTTCGGCAAGAAATTAAGGAAAAGTTGGTACAATCTAAACAACCAGAAACTCTCTCTCCTTTATGGAATCCACAAAAGTTTGCCCAAGATATGTATCAGGTTTTTGAGCAACTTTTGGCTGAAAAATTGGGTAATGAGTGATGAAAAACCAAGAACAACAACATCCTTTGTATAAGGGCGATCGCGAAATTGTCGATCGCCTATTACAAAACGATCCAACTGATTACAATATGGCAGAATTAGCCCGTTTAAAAATTCGTTATCGCGGTTTTCCCGGCGCAAAAGATATTCAAAGTGACTTGGAAAAAGTTTTGCAAAAATGGCAAATGAACGAAGAAGAACTCTTGGCAACTACTCGTCAAATTCATGCTAAAGGTTTGGTTTATAAAACTCGTGATAATGATAGCGAAGATTGGGCTTAGTTAATAAAAAGGTACTTTGTTGCGCTCGACTCGCCTTTCTTTAGCGCCCTCAGCGCAACAACGTACCTTATTAGGAATCAAGCATGATTTAGAAAAATGTTTTACTCAACTACAAGAAAAGGGGCAGATTGAGTATTTTGAAATAGGAAAACGGGATCTTAGTAGGTGTAAATAAATACTGGAGTTTAGACTATCGCACTAAAAGTGCGATAGTCTAAACTCCAGTTACTCAAGCATTACCAATAATCAGGCACTAAAAGTGTAAAATTTCCCGATCGTAATTCTCTGGAAAAGGTTCGATTTCCCAAACTAATCCTTCTCCTGGCGCAAGAGTTACATCAATGTAAAGTTGTTCTTTTGCAGTAAGAGCAACATCTTCATTACCTTCAAAAACTTGTAAATCTTCCGTTAAAAGTCTCAACTTAAACCCGCCAGGAATTACACCACCAGGAGCCGAATTTTGCAGTTGAAAACGCCAAGTTTGCTGCTCTAAATTCCCCAGAGGAAATACTTGTAGTTCATATTCTTGACCTGCAATCTGCAATTGGCGGGATAAAATAGCCTCACCCTCTGTTAATTCTACTCCTCTAGCTCCGGCAAAATCCGGTTGTAATTCAATTCGTTTCCAGCCAATTTGTTGAGCAATTTCTGACACCCCAGCACGCAACCAATTAAGTATAGATTGCTGCTCTGGTAATCCCATTCTTCGAGAATATAATTGTTGCCTTATACCCCCATGTTCTAATAAATAACCCCACAATTCAAAAGGTACTGCTAATCGCGGTTCGATAATAGCTGGATTACCTAAACGTTGCAGCAAATTTTCTGTCTGTACTAGCGATAAACTAGTTGAAAAAGTAACTTCTGCACGGGTTATTTCTTCTCTTGCAAGTTGACGTGCTACCCACAATACATTTAGGTCAAGAATTAGCTTTTTTTGAGGTAGGGAATAAGTCCGATCGCTCACATCATAAAATCCCTGTTTTAATTGCTCATGAGTAGCATATCCCCAAATAACTACACATCTATCATCGGGATTAACTTGCACAGCTAAATAATAATCTGCTACCCAACTGGGAATATCAACCCATTCTTGCGGTACTCGTAATTCGCTTTGATCGATCGCTTCACTAGGAATTAAAACAAATCTCCTATTATCTAAAGCAATAGCTGTGCCATTTACCACTTCCCAAAAACTGGGTAAAGCAGCATTATTAGGCCAAACTTTAGCTTTTGGTGCATATTCTTCCTGCAACCAAGGTAACACCGTAGTTAAGCAAATTTGATTTAGATAAGCATTCCAACGGCTAGAAGGTAAGGAAAAAGATTGACTATTTTCCCAAGCTTGGTTTTGCTCTTGGGCGGAAATTTCTAGCCAAATTTCCGTAGAATCAAAAACAGATAAATTGGCAATCATGATGGTAACTCGCTAATAGATGAAAAATCGGCATTGCTTAAAGTATCCTTAAGCCATCCTTCCAAAACTATACTTATATCTTTTAATACATTTGAACTTAAGGAAATATGCAAGGTATTTTGACTCCACTGCACTAATGCCAGAAGCAGAGATTCCCTGGCTTTGGTAAGACGACGGGAAATAGTGTACTGTTTAATTTCTAGCTGCTGGGCAATCTGCTGTTGGGTTAAGTTTTGACCGTAGTATAATTTGATAATACTTTGGGCTTCTGGATCTAGTTTAGCGATCGCACCACGCAAAACAGCATTCATCCCAGAAAGTTGTTCAGCACGGTATTGTAATTCTTCCTGTACAATCATCTCAGTAAGTAACGAATCAGTCGCAGTTTCGGGTAATGAGTCAATAAACTCATCCGTTTCTTGTCCCGGCTTTGCGGCGTTTAACGAAACCACAGGTGGATATAAATAGTTGCGTGCAGCTTTAGCGCAATTTGTCAACCATTTTTCTAAGATTTCGGAGTTAACTTCGATCGCACCTGGTTGCAGTTGAGTGATACGCTGTTGGTTGTAGTAATTTGCGATCGCATCCCAAGTAGCCTTATCTGGTGCAGGTAGTTTCCTTGTTCCCGTCGCTTGTTCTGGTAGATAAAGAGTTTTAAAACATTTCCAGGCTAGGACGTAAGTAGCAATTTTTTCTTCAGCTAAACCTGTTTGTTGCAAAGATTCTACCAGTCGCTTTTGGCTAATTCGGCGTAATAATGACCAAATGGTACTAATATTAACTTCTTGGCGATCGCGCAGCAAGTTGCGGATAGTGCTGCTGAAAATAGCACTAGCATAATTTTTTAGGGGAAATCCCTGTGTTGGGTTGTATCTTTTGAGTACAGTGTCGATATTAGCGATCGCAATTTGAAAGCAATCAGACAGAGTATATTGATTACTACCAAAATTATGAGATGTTTTTTCCGCTGCCCAGTAACAAGATTCTTGCAAGTAAGCAGTTAGATGGGATTTACTGAAATTATTTGATTCAGATTGCCAACATTTATACCAGTACAACACCCAAAAAGTTTCGGAAGCTTCGGTTTGTCGCAGCTGAATTATCGCATTTTCCATACTCCGACGCAGCTTCGGTTCAGTAACCCAATGATTGAAGCGATCGGCATTAAACTGTATAAAAGTTGCAAAGAGTTCAATAATATTCTGACGAGGACGCATAGACACACCGTTAATGATTGCATAATATCGCAAAAGCGAAACCTATGTAATTAGCAGAAGTGTTTATTCAGGAAAAACTGAATCAAAAATAATTTACTAGTATACGGAATAAACATTTCTTAGACTGTATTAACACACTAGCAGAGAAAAAGGTAAAAGAGATGACACAAGAATCGATCGAGCAAATGACCAAGGCCCAAACTGGGAACGAAGATAAAGACGGAGGCACGAAAGATCCCCCGGAACCCAGGTAAAGCTCTAGCCTTAATATTTTTACGAGGACGCATAGACACACCATTAATGATTGCATAATATCGCAAAAGCGAAACCTATGTAATTAGCAGAAGTGTTTATTCAGGAAAAACTGAATCAAAAATAATTTACTCGTATACGGAATAAACATTTCTTAGACTGTATTAACACACTAGCAGAGAAAAAGGTAAAAGAGATGACACAAGAATCGATCGAGCAAAAGACCAAGACCCAAACTGGAAACAAAAATACAGACAGAGGCCGGACAGATCCCCCAGATCCCAGGTAAAGCTCTAGCCTTGAACCTTAATGCAGGCAAAAGGTAGGCTTCAGAACTAGATCCTAGAAACCCGGCTTCACAGAAGTTACCGGGTTTGTTCAACAATAAGTTCTAGAAACTTATTGGCAATAATTTAAACGCTCCTGTTGCTTGAACTTGGGGCTAGTTTTGAGATAATTGTGCAGCCAGTTGCAGGCAGGGGTTAACAGATAATCAAAATTCTGTAATGTTATATTATCAAGCCGCCAAACTTTGATCGTATAGTCCGAACTGCCAGAAGCAATTAGTTTGCCATCCCTACTAAAACTTACACTATAGACAGGAGCAATATGTCCCGTAAAAGTAGCAAGTAGCTCACCGTCGCTTACTCTCCAAAGTTTAATAGTCTTATCTTCACTCGCTGAAGCAAGTATTTGTCCGTTTGGACTGAAACTAACACTCCAAACATAACCGTTATGTGCTGAGATAGTTCGCAGCAAAGTTCCATTAGAATGCCAAAGTTTGATAGTTTTATCTTCACCAGCTGAGGCAATTATTTGACCATCTGGGCTAAAACTCAGGCTATAAACTTCACTTTTATGCCCGTTGATCGTATTTAACAGTTTACCATCCCTGGCTCTCCAAAGTTTGATGGTTTTATCTCGACTAGCCGAAGCAATCATTTCTCCATTTGGGCTAAAAATCACGCTTTGAACCTCAGCGCTATGATCCTTCAAAGTATTCAACAATTTACCATCGCTAGTTCTCCACAGCTTAATAGTCCCATCCGAACTACCTGAAACAATCATCTCACCGTTGGAACTAAAGCTTACGCTATTGACTTTATCGCTTTCTCGCAAGTTGTGAACTAAAGAACCGTTGCTACTGTTCCAGAGTTTTACTGTATTATCTTCACTGGCGGAGGCAATAAACTTACTATTAGGACTGAAGGCTACACTACTGACGGTATTCTTATGCTCTTTAAAAGTTTGGAGTAAATAACCATTTCTACTATCCCAAAGTTTGACTGTGTTATCCTTACTAGCTGAAGCAAAGAGGTTGCTGTTAGGGCTGAAAATTACGCTAATCACCGCAGCGTTATGTCCTTGGAAAGTATTCGGTAGGCTATTATTGCTAAATCTCCAGAGTTTGATAGTCTGATCTCGACTAGCCGAAGCAATCGTCTGACCGTCTGGGCTGAAAGTTACGCTCTCAACCGCAGCGCTATGTCCTTGGAGAGTATTTAACAGTTTACCATCGTTAGTTCTCCATAGTTTGATAGTACTGTCCCTACTACCAGAGACAATCATCTGTCCGTTACGGCTAAAATTTACGCTATTGACCTCCGAGCTATGCCCTGAAAAAGTTCGCAGTAAAGTAATATCACTACTTTTCCAAAGTTTAATACTGCCGTCGCCACCAGCGGAAGCAATCAGTTTTCCATCTGGGCTAAAGCTTACTGCAAAAACTCCATTTTTATGTCCAGTCCAGCTTTTAAGTAACTGACCGTCATTACTTCGCCAAAGTTTGATGGTATTATCCCGACTCCCGGAAACAATGGTTTGACTATCAGGGCTAAAACTAACACTAATCACCCTCTTTGTATGTCCAACCAGGGTTTTGAGTAACTGCCCGTTGTTGCTTTTCCAAAGTTTAATAGTGTTATCTTTACTTGCGGAAACAATCAGCTTTCCATCTGGACTAAAACTTACACTAGTAACATTATAGTTATGTCCATAAAGCGTTCTAATTAACTTACCGTCGCTAGTTCTCCAAAGTTTAATAGTTTTATCTTTACTTGCGGAAGCAAGAATTTCACCATCAGGCGAAAAACTTACCGCAAAAACCGCACCTTTATGTCCATTCAGAGTTCTGATTATCTGACCGTCACGTTGCCATAGTATCACTTTTCCATCGCGACTAGCAGAAGCAATAGTTTGACCATCAGGACTAAAAGCTACGCTAATAACCTCACTATCTTGATTGAAACGGTTGTATTCTTGAATTCTCGAAAGTACCTGTTGTAAGTTTATTGCTGTTTTAGTTTGAATATCTTTTGGTACTTTAGGCAGAATTACATTACCCAACCACATCATTTGTTTAAGCTGCCTTCCTGCTTTCACACCAGTTACCAAAGCATCCAACTGTTTATTAGACAGTAGATAATTTTCAGACAATGAATTTAGTGTCTCAATTTCTCTAATTTGACTTATTCGGCTTTGCCAATAAGCTAAACCCCCCAAACCTAAAGCGCCCAATGCTAAAATACTAATAGTTGCAACTGCTACTTTAGCTTGTCTCAGTCTCTTTTTTAGTTGAAATTGTTGTTGTTTTCTTCCTTCCAAACAAGCATCTATAAACAGTTGTACATCTTCAGACAATTCATCTGTATATTTAATATAAATATCTTCCGCTTCTGCCAATCTTACACCTAGCAATAAAAAATCTGAATGATAATGGTTTTGTTTCCATAACATTGCTGACTGCACAAGTTGTCGTTGCACTCTCAACCGGGCGCGATTTTCTTCTAACCACCAACGCAAGGTTGACCAATGGCGAATTAATGCCTCATGTGCCACTTCTACTGTTACTTCCGATAATGGTAATTCCTGATTGTCTAAGGGTATTTCTTCTCCATTTCTACTTGTACCAGTAAGATTTTCACCTGATTGTGAGTTCATTACTATTAACTTAGCAGCAGTTAAGGTTTGTAAGGTTTTTTCTACCAATTCAGATGAATATTTTTTTACTACTAAATCAGATTTAAAAACTCTTCGTCTGGTATCTTCTTTTCCTTCACCTAATTGTGTCAAAGCTAAAAAAATCCATTTGGCGCAGTCTTGTTCTTTTTTATCTAAACTATCAAAAACTGCTTGAGCTTTTTTTTCTAATGCTCCTTTCAATCCACCTATTTTTTGCTGATAAACTTCTAATGTTATTTCGCCTTTGCCTTCATTCCGATTTAACCACAACTGTTCCAAAACAAATTGCAATAAAGGCAAATCACCTGCTGAACAATTTAATTCTGCTAACAACACTTCCACTAATTGTGGTTCTATATGCAATCCTACTTTTTCTGCTGGGATTACTATCGCTTGGCGATAATCTTCCTTGGTGAGATAGGGTGGAACTAACACATTTGATTGCTGTAAAGCTTTAGTTAATGCAGGTTCTTCTAAACAGGAACTAATAAAATCTGCTCGTAAAACTACTACTAATTTAAATCTGTCAGATGCGTAATCTAATGCACCTAAAATAATCTCTAAAAATCGTTTTCTATCTGAGGCGGCTGCTAAAGTAAATACTTCTTCAAATTGGTCTACAATTAATATTACCATTGGTTCGGGGCGCGATCGCAACCACCGCACAAATCCTTCTACCCCTTCATACAACATCCCTTCCAATTCCATCTGTTGATAAGCTCTCTCCCTTTCCGTACCTGCATCTACCATTCGCCAAGATAAAGCTTGCAAAGGATTAGCACCAGGACGAACACTTTTAACCCACCATTGTTCGCTTCCAGGTAACTGTTTACCTTGTTTTAATTGAGAAACTAATCCAGCATGAACAACCGAAGATTTACCGCTTCCAGATGCTCCAACTACTGCTAAAAAAGCCGAACTATTTAATTTGTTGACTAACTGTTGGGTTAAGCTTTCTCGTCCATGAAAAAACTGTGCATCTTCTTCCCCAAAAGCTTGTAATCCCATATAAGGACAGAGATTTAAATCGAATCCAGCAGCACTTTCAACTTTTCGCCAACCAATATTTCCAGGTAAGATTTCAATTATTCCCTGCGTTCCTGATAGCCAAACATGAAGTATAATGTTTGTTCCAGCTAAATACATTTGTAATCGCGAAATCCAACCTGCTGCTGGTAATCCAGTTTGCTTATCTGCTGCATTTAAAGTTTCTAATAATGCTTGAGTAAATTTTTCTGGTTCTTCTAATGTTGCAGCAGCGGCGATTAAACATTGTCCTTGTTCTGGGCTAAGTTGTAAATCTTCTATCCATTCAGCAAGCGAAGTTGCTCCCGGACAATCTAAGATAATAATTTGTTGGTTGATTCTGGAACGACGTAATTCTTGTCTTAACCAAGAACGGCTGATTTTGATGTTATCTCCTAAGATTAACCATGCTTCTCCTTCTTCGGTTTGTACGATTCGACCTCGCAAATATAATAATACTGTGTCTGGAATTGTGTGCGACTTCAAACATAATTGTATTGCTTCTCTTACTTCGGAAAACGCTTTTCCAGGTTTCGGCCAATAATCTACTTCAAAGTTTCCCTGTTGACGTAAAGTTTTAGATAAATTGATACAATTATCGTTGCGAGATAATCCTTCTATTATTAATGCTAACCGTGAATGCTGCAAAGCAATAGTATCTGGTTTCAATCCTAGAATTAATTCTCCTACTCCTTCGACAATTCGTTTAGGAGTTTGTAAGGGGTATTCTGATAATAATTGAGTTTCACCACGATGGCGCTTTTGTTGATTAATTAGTCGTAATTGTTGATTAGTTTTATCGATATATTGGAGAGTTTGGTGATAGACATATTTATAAAGACTATCTGCATCTATTACGCCTTGAGAATCTGCGGCTTCTCCCCGCAGTCCTCGCATTAAGTAATAAGTGAATACTCCATGTCCTAATTGTGGAAATTCCCACGATCGTTGTGCGCGATCGCAGGATAATAAAGCATAAAATCCTTTAGCTTGAGCAGCACGTTTGCGTAATAATTCTACAAATTGACTTGTGGGACTGAGCAAAGTAGAAGTATTATTTGTCTGTGTTTTTATTTCTCCTCTAGAACCTCTTAGCATCATCCCGCCACTGTGACAGGCATCTAGCCAAACTAATTGCTGATGAGCCGCACAATTCCCGAAAATATCTAATAAATCTGCTAAACTTAAACCTGTATTAATTAGGTCATCTTTTCGCGTATTCTGAAAACACAAAAAAGCTTGCTGACTTTGAGGTTCTAATAAACCATGCCCGGAAAAATAAAATAAAACTGTATCTTGTGAACTTGCTGTTTGACTAATATAGTTTAAACTTTGAAGAACTACCTCCACTGTGGCAGATTGGGCGGCAAAATCATGATAAATAATTACTTCTTTTTGGGGGAATGCCTGAGTTGCTTCTGTTAAAGCTTCGCTTAACCCTTGGCAATCTAAAGCTGAGTATTCTAATGGAGGAAAGCTACTATCTTGATATTTGTTTACTCCAACTAAAAGAATCCAGAGTTTAGCTGAACCTGTTTTTAAGGCGTACTTAGATTGACTTGTAGCAACACTAATTGGAGACATTTGGCTCTGATACTTTTGGATAAGACACTTCAATGTTAAAACAAGCCTCACCAAAGAAGCTTGTTTTTTTACCAGCAAACTGAACAGGGAACAGCAAGAAAGAAGATTTCAGCGATCGGATAATTTTCAAATTTCCCTTGTTCCCTGTTCCCTCTTAGTTACTTTTTAGCAAACTATGCTGGGAAAGTCTCAGCTAAATCATCACCAGCAATAACAGTTGTTAAGAAATAGTAATTCTTATTTAACTGATAGCGATTATCTTGCTTAATTAATGCCATAAATTCCCGATGATGAGCGCGAGATTGACCGACTAAACAGCCAGCACTCGCTCTACCTACTACTTCCATATCGTAACCCCAATGTTGGTTGACATAAAACAGACCTTCGTCAATGAAATCTCCTTTGCGGATTCCATCTTGATTAAGATCGCGGCAGACTTTAATTTTCGCAACTTGCACCAGCGCCTCATGACGATCGGAGGTTCCGTGAGTTCCTACTTGCCAAGCTTTATACTGTCCGAAAGCAATTCTAGCAGCGCCTTGACGATTCATCGGACGTTGAGTGTAGTAATTTCCCGGTTCAGTTGTTGCTTTCCAGTTTCCGACAATCTGTGGGATACCAGAAGCAATTTCAATTACCATTCGGCGATCGTTCCATTGATTTGGTGCATCATTATTGAGTGTACCATCAGAATTTGCCCCTTCTAAATAAACAATGTTGTAGTACTTTTCTCCCAAGCTGACAAAGTAATTTTTGGCAAGCATATACTTAACAATTCGGCTAGCTAAGTCATTACCTAACTTGAGAGGAATCGCTTCTTTAATTTCATTTAAGGCTTTGCCTGTTTGTACTCCTAATCCTGATTCTGATATCTTCAGTAAAGATTGCAATTTTTTCAACGCTTGCAACGAAAACCGACCAAATTGACCATCAGCTGGTGGATCGAGTAAGCCCAAACGAATCAAGTTAGTTTGTACTTGTTTAGCAAGTTCAGTATCTTTAGCTAAAGCTTCAAAAGAAATAGTGCTGTTGGGTGCTAATTCAGTGAGTAACATTGATAAATTCTCCTTAGTGATTGATTTCCAAATGGTCGTGCTTAATTGATGAAAGAAGGGCAAAGAAGAAAGGGAAAATGAATTTTTTACCCTTTTAAGATTGAGAAGGTTCAACACTTGGTTTATTCGGACCAGGTGCCCAATCAGGCGTATAAACTTCGTCTTTTGCTTGTACTCGTCCAGCTAATGTTGCGCCAGTACCGCAAAGAATGACTACGATTTTGACTGTATGATCGACCGAGAGTTTGTTTTGTTCAACAGCGGTTCCTACGATAGGTGCGATCGCAGCCATTGCCGTAAAAGCTGCACCCCAAAAAGTCTTGCTAGCAAATATGCTTTTGGGAGTAGGTGTAAATGTTGATTGGTTTAGAGATGCTGGTGATTCCATAATGTTTGCACTAAATATAATCAAAGTAGTTTTTTGGTTAGCTTTTGGGTGAAGCTGCAAAATGAATTTTAGGCTTCAACCCTTCGCTATAAGTTTGATAGGTTAGGCTCGTTTTTTTTATGCAATTCTCTTGAACAATCCTGAGAAAAAAGTTTGTTTGAGAGATGGATTCCTTTAATAGAGAGAGTTTGCGAAATTTAGAGTATCTATTGCTGGGCGGAGACTGCATAAAAAAACCAAGGCTAACCTACAGAACTGATAGTTAAGGATTCAACATCACGAGGAATTTACAAATGTCAACTATCAAACTCCCCATCCTGCGCTTGAAAGATGGTATTGAATTTCCTGAATTACAAGATGAAGTTAAGTTATTGCAAACGAAGTTGGGATTTATTGGAGATAGTATTGATGGAAAATTTGGAGTAGCTACAGAAGCAGCAGTTAAACGTTTTCAACAGGATAAAGCTTTAGTAGTAGATGGTATTGTCGGTCAACAAACATGGGTAGCTTTATTAGGACAATCTGTGGAAGTATTTCTTCCTCATGCTGTAACTGTTGGTTCTTTCAACATTGACAAAATTGTTAATTCTATTTCTGCTAGTAACATCCGTACTCATGCTCGAAAGTCGATTCCTTTAATTCTCCGTGAGTGTGAAGCCAATGGAGTTACTGAACGGGGTCAAATTGCCTACATTTTAGCGACTGCACAGCATGAATCTCTTCTTGGTAAATGGATGGAGGAACTCGCTAGTTGTGAAGCTTACGAAGGCAGATCAGATTTGGGAAATAACCAAAGAGGTGATGGCCCACGTTTTAAAGGTAGAGGTTTTGTACAAATTACAGGACGAAGAAATTACACCGATTGGTCAAATCGTTTAGGTATTGATTTAGTAAATAATCCAAAACAAGCTGCTGTTCCTGAAATTGCTGCCAAGATTTTAGTTATCGGAATGCGCGATGGTACTTTTACTACCTTAAAGTTGAGTAACTTTATTAACTCAACCAACCGCGATTTTGTCAAAGCTAGAAAAATTATCAATGGCATGGATAAAGCTCAACACATTGCCAACATTGCTGAACAGTTTTACCGAGTTATTTAACTTAGATCTTGCATCAAGAGGCAGAGCCTCCATTTTCGTTCCCAGGTTGAACCTGGGAACGAGGACAAAGGAGGTTCTACCTCAATACTGCTCGGTTAAGCATTATTTGCCTTTGTAGGGGCGAAGCATTCGGACATAAAATCTAGGGTTTGAGTCATAAATTGTCGCCCGAATGCTTCGCCCCTACTCTTAACCGAGCAGTATTGGGTTCTACCTCCTCTGGTGCAATAGCTGAGTTAACTCTTAATTTTTCACTTGCATACTTTACTCAATTCAAACCTAGTAAACATTCAGAAACAACTGCAAACCGGAGAAAATTATGACTACCACTAATGTAAGAATTCAATCTCTTTCTGATTTCGTTAAGTTAGAGTCACCTACTGTTTTATTAACTGATTGTCATCCCAATTTAATTAAAGAAATTCAAGCAATTTTTAAAATTAATGTGGATGGTATTGTTGGCCCGATGACTAAGCAAGCTTTTGCAGACTTTAAGCTAGATAATGATTTAGAGTTTCCACTCAATTTGGGAGTAACTACTGCTAAAGAATTGCTGAAAGCAAAGGGTCAAGAAGAGACGGCTGCTAATGATGGTGAAGGTTCTGAGCCGAAGCTTAATCCTGATGCTGGTTCTCGCACAGGTAAAACAATGACGCTTCCAACTGGGGAAATTGTGTATGCAAATCAATACATTGTTGAAGGCATTCCTTTGACTTGGGGTGAAGCAACTAAGAATTGTACTCGGGTTCCTACTAGTAAGGAATATGTGGAGAATGCTGTCAAGTTGGCTAAAGTTTGGGGAGAAGTACGGGATAAATTTGGTTCACCTCTCTACATTACTTCTGGTTATCGTCCACCTAGCGAGAATGCTAGAGTTGGTGGCGCTCGTAAGAGCCTGCATCTCTCTTTTCGCGCTTTAGATATGCAACCAATGAATGGTGATTTTAGAAAGCTTTTTGAGGTTCTCAAAGCATCGTCATTTACTGGTTTGGGAGATGGACGGAAGAAGGGATTTTACCACGGCGATATTCGTTCTGATAGCCGGGTAATCTTTGATTACTAATCAGTGTTGTTAATAAGCCCCGTTAATCCAAGCACAAACTGTGATATTAACTGGGGCTTATTGATGTTCTGGGGGTTTCGTTTCTTCACTGGAGTTTAGACTATCGCACTTTTAGTGCGATAGTCTAAACTCCAGTACTTAACGCAAGTTGCTAGTTATATTCCGTAGGGTGCGTCAGAAACTACAATGCCTGGTAAATCACCAGAATTTTCCGCCTCTGACGCACCCTACAAACCACAAATTTACCCTAAAGTAATAAGTAGCAACTTGAGTTACTTAGTCGTCATTAAAAAAAGTTAATTATCAATGTGGGATGATTTTTGGACGAGAGGTTTTCTATCTTTTCTGTTGGCTGTAGTTTCTGGTATCGCAACATTCGGCTTGTTTTGGGTGGGTAAATTATCAGTGGGAGAGTGACCAATAGTATTAGGTATTGGTAAATTTGTTGCTGCTTTCATTGGTTGTAAAAATTGGGCTACTTCTACCTGTTGTTGTAATTGTTCGGTGGAAGAAACTAAACCGCTTAATCCATTAATCAAATTACGGAGATTTTGGCGTAATTTGGGATCGCCGATTAATTCATCTAAATCAGAAGTTATTTTTTGGGCATTTTGAAATGTTACTCTGGCGGAATCTAAGGTTTGTTGTAATGATAAAATAACTGTGGGGTCATTTAAAGAACTAGAAACTTGGCGTAAATTAGCTGATGCTTCTACTGCATTAGCAGAAAGGGTTTCTAAGTTTTGAATTAATTGTCCTTGGGAAATGCGATCGATCGCCGGACTCAATTTTCGCACAGCAACCCGCAAATCATCACTCGTTTCTTTCAAATTATTTAAAGTGGCAACTAGCGCCCCTTGATTATTAGTAATTAAATTATTTAAATTACTCACTAAACCATTAACTTGACCCGTTGTAGACCGAAATTCGTCTAAAGTTCTATTTACCCGTCCCGCAGTTTGGTTAAAGGAAGAACCCAATTGATTAGTAGTAACAGTAACTTGATCGGCTGTTCGACCGATTCTATTTGCAGTCACGCCAAATTGATTAGAAACTTGCTCAGCAGTCCGACCAATTCTATCAGCAGTTACGTTAAATTGGTCAGCAGTCCGACCAATTCTATCAGCAGTTACGTTAAATTTATCAGCAGTTACGCTCAGTTTATCAGCAGTTACACCAAATCTATCTACAGTGCGACCAATAGCGGTAGTTGCTTGGGAAATATTTCCTAAATCCTGTCTCACTGCTTGGGATAACCCCGATAAATCACGAGTTAAACTAACTATACCTTCGGCTGCTCTTGATGTATTAGTAATAGCTGAATTAATATTGTTGTAAAATTGCGGATCGGTATAAAGATTAGCGAAGCTAACAGCAGCATTAATTAATTGGTCAATAGTAGCCCCTGTTTGTCCTTCTAAACGAGCATTATTACAAACTATTAGCTGTCTTTGATTACAGTTTGGGTCGAATGGTTCAAGATTTTTTACATCCGTAGGTACTTCTCTATTAGGAGTAATATTAACGCTATTTTCTCCGATTAAACCTGACTGTTGCGACTCGATTTTAACATCACGAGGTATGACTAAATCTGGTTCGGTAATTTCCACTAATACATCGACACCGTTAACTTGTGGATCGACTCTGAGAACTCTACCAACGGTGACACCACGATAGCGCACAGGTGTTCCTATTTGCATTCCTCCAGCATCCTTAAAGTTGACAGTAAATTGATAGTCACGTCTGCCAAAATAGATACCTTGTAACCACAAAATTAACCCAGCAAATAGTCCTATTCCTAACAATAATAATAAGCCAACCGAACCTTCTCTCATAGTACGCGATCGCATATTTCCTCTTCCACTTTCTTGCCAACTTTTTCTCAACCAACTACTTGAATTGGCCCTGCTACACTACCGCTAAAAAATTGCCGCATTAAAGGATCTTCGGTAGTGTCAATATCATCAACTGCACCCTCCCATTTCACTTTACCTTGATAAAGAAACACAATCCGTTCACTAGTGCGGCGAATAGTACTATCTTGGTGAGTGACGATCGCGTAAGTGTTACAACCTCCTGTTTTTGCTTTTAAATCTCGAATCAAATCTTCAATCACAGTAGAAGCGATCGGATCTAAACCTGCTGTAGGTTCATCGTACAACAAAACTTCGGGATTATCCTTTGGGTTGTCTGGATTAGACATAATCGCCCGCGCAAAACTGACTCGTTTTCGCATTCCCCCGGATAATTCTGCGGGATAGCGATCGCTTATTCCAGGCAATCCTACCATCTCCAATTTCTCCTCCACAAGTTCCCGAATTCTCTGCCGTGATAACTTAGAATGTTGATACAATAAAAAACCCACATTTTCTTCTACTGTCAACGAATCAAATAAAGCAGCTTGCTGAAAAACTAAACCAATTCCTAGCGGATTTTCTCCATCTTCAATTAACCCTTTGCGCCGTTTTCCCCGAATATAAATTTCCCCCGCATCAGGTGCAAGTAATCCCGCAATTACTCGCAAAATCGTTGATTTTCCCGTACCAGAAGGGCCAATAATACCTAATGCTTCTCCTTGATAAATTGTCAGGTTAACTTCGTCTAAAACCTTATTATCACCAAAAGTTTTAGAAATTCCTTTTAATTCAATAATCGGTTCAGTCATAGAAGTCCCGACTTAATCTACTGGTAAATATTATACCTTGTTATATCGGTAGGATTTATTTGCGATCCAAATGTAGAGACGTTTCATGTATTTACTGTAGAGACGTTTCATGTATTTACTGTAGAGACGTTTAATGTATTTAATTTAGAGAAGTTTTATTTTTTTAATTTATTGAAAATTAAATTAATTTAAATTAAAAAAAATAATTTAATTAAAATTAAATACAATTAAATTTTTTATTTATAAAAAATTTTTTTTATTTTTAATTAAACGTCTTTACTTTAAATAAATCAAACGTCTATACATTAAATACATTAAACGTCTCTACAGTAAATACATGAAACGTCTCTACATTTGGATCGCAAATAAATCCTACCGATATAACAAGGTAT